>JAGWHG010000002.1 GCA_028866975.1 Microcaldota archaeon
TGAAGATAAGTGATTTGAAGGCAGGAGCCACAAACGTAACCATAGAGGCTACGGTTGCGTCTAAGCAGGAACCAAGGGAAGTGGTTACAAAGTACGGAAAGAGACTAAATGTTGCAAACATTACGCTAAAGGACGATTCAGGAAGCATTGCGATGTCCCTTTGGGGCAACGATGCCATGAACATCAACGAAGGCGACGTGATCAAGGTCACCAACGGCTACGTCAGCGAGTTCAGGGGATCGCCACAGCTGTCCGCAGGCAAGTTCGGCAAGATCGAAGTTGTCGGCAAGAGCGAGGGCAAGGCTGCAGCAAAAGAGGAGGAAGACAATTTTGACGACATTGAAGAAGGCGAGATGTAATGGTCCTTGCAGAAGGAACGACTGCGCCTGATTTCAAGTTGATGGGAACCGATAACAAAGCACACTCACTGAGCGAGTTCCGCGGAAAGAGGGTGGTTCTCTATTTTTATCCCAAGGATGATACGCCAGGCTGCACAAAGGAGGCGTGCGCGTTTAGGGACGCTATGGGCGAGATAAGGGAAACTGACACCGAGGTTCTTGGAGTGAGCAAGGACAATGTTATGTCTCATGTAAAGTTTACAAATAAGTACAACCTGAATTTCATGCTGCTTGCGGACATGACAGGAAAGGTGCACGAAGAATACGGCGTCGTTGGAAAGAAGAGCATGTGGGGCAAGAGCTTTTTGGGAACTGTCAGGTCAACTTTCCTAATCGATCGGCATGGCAAGATAGCAAAGGTCTTCTCGCCAGTCAAGGTCGAGGGCCATCGCGAGGAAGTGATGGAAGCGCTCAAGAGCGTCAACTAAGTTACTGGCGATTTTTTAGCTTTTAAAGCGGTTCTAAAGCCACAGCATCTGGGTCTGGCTCCTGAAGTAGCGCGTATATTTGCTTTGGTAGCGATTTTTCATCGGCTCTGATTGGTCTTGCAGCCTCTTTTAATCTCCTAGACCCCCAATCCAGCGCGTATTCTTTGTTTATCGCAGTGAGCCTCTTTTCATCTAGCTTGTGTATTGAGAGATATGCACCGATCAGCTCGGTGTCATCAGACATGGAGTGGAATCGTATTCCAAGGCTTTCGAAGAGTTCGCTGCTGGTCAGTGCTTTGTTGTATCCAATCCTTGGGCGCGAGTGCTCTTTGAAGATGTTCTTCAATTCGTTAATCTTCTCCTGGTCGTCTAACCCCGGCATTGGTGTGAGCCCGTTCCTCTTAGTCAGGCATACGACATCGGTAACGTCTATTCCTTTCTCTCTGAGCTTTGCGACAAGCCTTGCTGTTGAAAAGCCCGTGGTTATGGTGTTGTCCAACACTATTGCCTTCTGCGGCTTTTTCGCATACTTGCCTTCAGAATCAAGCGCAAGGCCCGGAAGCATTCCGACTTCCATGTGGCTCTTTTCCGCAATTAGGAATGGATGATCAAGAGGCTTCATTTCCGGATGCCTGCGCATGAGTTCCTTTTGTGTTTCTATCCCCAAATCCCTGGCGCTGTTTGGGACCCCGATGACGCATTGTGGCGCGATGCGCCTGCTTTCAATGAAGCTTGCGACATGCCCCGCAACGATCTTAACTCCGATCTCGTCGTTGGTAAGTGGCCGCCAATCGAAATAGATGTTCGATTTGCCATCGTTGCTCAGCTGCTTTGGGACATCAGATACATTGACCACCCTGGCTCTGATTGCAAGGCTCTTGAACTTCTTGCGGCTGAACTCCCCCATGGCCCTTCGATACTACTCCTTTTCCCAGATACTTATACTTTTCTAGAAATCGATCTTTACCTTTTCGCCGATCTTCGGGGCGATTGCATCGAAACCCTCAAGCTTGAGCGCTTCTGAGAGGGCGGTGACGTTTCCTTCGTCGCCGTGCACGCATATCACCTTCTCAGGCGAGCTCTTCCTTACGTACTCATATATGTCCTCCTTGCTTGCGTGCGCCGAAAAATCATAGTAGGCCGACGGCGTATCTATGCGATGTTTCCTCTCATCGATCTCCAGCGGCTCGTGGTTGAGAAGTTTTCGGCCGTTTGTTCCCTCCACCTGATAGCCTGTCAGCAGGATCTTTGAGTTGTGATTTAACCTCGTTATGTAGTAGAGCACAGGCCCGCCGTTGAGCATGCCTGCGGTCGTAACAATTACAGACGGAGACTCCAGGGCCGCGTTCCTGTGATGATGCTCATCGATCCAGTTCACGTTATTCATCGCGCTGAGCAGCAGCTCGCGATTGCGGGTGAACTCTGGATGCCTCATGACAATCTCTGCCGCCTTCTTGGCCATGCCATCCATGTAGGTCCGATCTATCAGATTGTGTTTGTAGAGTATCGCGACTATCTCCTGCGCCCTTCCGACCGCAAAGCACGGCACCAGCACCGTGCCGCCGCTCTCGAGGGTCGCCTTAACGTCCTCTACGAAATCTTTGATGAGTTTCTCCCTGTCAGGGTGCGAGCGCGTTGCATACGTTGATTCTATCATCAGTATGTCGCTCTTGATGATGTCTGCGCTTCCCTGCAAAACCTGCGGGTCTATCTTGAAGTCGCCGGTGTACACCAGTCTCCTATCCGTGCTCCTCTTCTCAATTAAGGTGACAGCGCTTCCGCTTACGTGGCCGGCGTCGTAGAGCGTCATTGCATAGTCGGAAAAATCGATCTCGGCGTTGTATTCATAGGAGACGTATTTCCTAAGATACGTCTTGATCTGCTGCTTTGAGAACTTTGGCCTTACTCCCTGTTTCTTTTGTATGCTAAGCGAGTCTTCGAGCAGCAGCTCGCTGAGCTCGAGAGTAGGCTGAGTGCCGAACGCTACAGGAAGATGCTGGTCATAGAGCATCGGCAGGGCGCCGGTGTGGTCGAAATGCGCGTGGCTAACAACTACAGCGTCAACCCTTCCCGGTACCAATGGGTACTCTAAGCGGTCGCCGTTCTTTACTCCATAATCAAGAAGGATGTTCTTTCCGTCCTTGAGAAGGAATGCAGACCTGCCGACTTCGCCTGAGCCGCCCAGAAACTGTATTTCCACTTCGCTCACGTAGCTTGCTAAACTTACTGGATGCCTTTTAATTATTTACTTGTCAATATCTTTAGCTCTTGCCTTTGGCGATATAATGGCGGTAGAGGACATAAACTTTTTGGACGTTGCATGCTTGATAAGGGTTGGTAACGGCACTGTTATAGAGAAGTTCGGCAGCTTGATAAACACCAGCTTCTTCGACGCGTCGACTATTGCAGGGACGCTCAAGCAGAAGGGGCTTGTGGAGTTCACAAGCGATTTCCCAGGACCCAACAGCATGACAGTCTCTCAGCAGGGCAAGGCGCTGATTTCGGAGGCAGAATCCAAGAGCACAGAGCCGACTGACCAGCTAGACTCTGCCATACTCACTCAGCTCTCCGGCGGCAAGCGCCTTCCGATCGAGCTCTCGAAATCCCTCAACATAAGGGACAGGGACCTGGCGCTGAGGCTGTATAAGCTTTACAAGCAGAACCTGATAATATACGACGTCAAGAATGGCGGCGTTGAGCTGCTCTTGACAGAGGCGGGATTCCTCAAGATGAAGAATCTTTTGCCTTCGAGTGCGCAAAATATCGGGCAGACGCAGCAGGCGGTGGCTGCAAACGCTGCGCAGGCTAGTGCAAATATGCCGAAAATGGGGAAGCGGGGGATGGTTTTGGCCATGGCAGTAGTAGCGGTTGTGGTCGCTGCAGTATTGCTTAATATGTTCGGATTATAGGGGAGCGCAAATGGAACTGATGGAGTATTCCGCTGCCGCCAGGCTCATAAGTTCATACGGAATACGAAGCGTTGAGAGCAGATACGTAAAGAATGCCGATGACGCCATTAACTTTGCGGGAAAGCAGGGCATTGTGCTCAAGGCGATCTCCAAAAAGGCGCTCCACAAGTCAAAGGCGGGGCTGATTAAGCTTGGGCTTCGCACGCCAGATGACATAAGCGCTGCATTCGCCGATCTTTCTAAGAGGGCGAAGAAGTTCGCCCCATACAAAATCCTCGCCCAGAAAATGGCAGAAAGCGGAGTTGAGATAATAGTCGGTGGGAGAGAGGACCCACAATTTGGAAAACTTGTGCTGGTTGGGCTTGGGGGCATCTATGTGGAGGCTTTTCGCGACTTTGCATTGCGCGTCTGCCCTATATCGAGATTCGATGCAAAGCAGATGATACAGCAGCTAAAATCCCGTGATGTTGTGACTTTCCACGGCAAGAAGGAGAAGATGATCGAGGATTTGCTGATGAATGCGTCAAAGCTGCTGTCTGAAAATAAGATGTCAGAACTGGACCTCAACCCAGTCATAGTCAGGAACGACGGTTACGATGTAGTTGATATTAGGATACTAAGGTGATTTGTTGCGCACTTACAAAGATCTAAGACCGATGCTCAAGCCAGAAAGCGTTGCAATAATCGGCGCATCGAACACGCCGGGCAAGGTCGGCTACATCATTCTCAAGAACTACCTCGAAGAGGAGTACCGCGGCAGGATCTATCCGATAAACATCAACGACGAAACGATACAGGGGCTGCGTGCATACAAGAGCATAAGGGACGTTGGGGAGAGGGTGGACCTTGCTGTTATAGCGATTCCTGCGATGGCTGTGCCTGCGGTACTTGAGGAGTGCGGAAAGGCTAAGGTAAGGAGCGTTGTGGTGATAAGCGGCGGCTTTTCAGAGGTAGGAAATACCGCTTTGCAAAACAAGTTGGTATCTATCGCAAAGAAGTACAAGATGCCGACTCTTGGCCCAAACTGCCTGGGTGTGATGGATCCGCGCTCTAGGATAGACACGATGTTCCTTCCCGAAAATAAGCTCAGCAAGCCCAAGATAGGAGGGGTGAGTTTTGTCTCGCAGAGCGGGGCTGTTGGGAGCACAGTGCTTGACCTGATCGCAAAGGAAGGCATAGGGCTATCGAAGTTTATCTCGTATGGAAATGCCGCGGACGTCGATGAAGTAGACATAATGGAATACCTCCTAAAAGACGAGGAAACGAAGGTGATTATAGTTTATATTGAAGGCGCAAAGCGCGGCAAGGAGTTTCTTGAGGTGGGCAAAAAGGTTGCGAAAAAGAAGCCTGTCGTCATAATAAAAGGCGGCACTACAGCTGCGGGAGCTGTTGCTGCACATTCGCATACTGCATCGCTTGCAGGCAGCAACGAGGCCTACGATGCGGTGTTTAGGCAATGTGGCTTTTCGATCGCTAAAGATCTAGATGACCTTCTTTACTTCGGGAAGGCGTTCGCCACGGAGCCCGAGCCCAAGGGAAATCGTGTGATGGTGATAACTAATGGTGGAGGCACCGGGGTCCTCACTACCGACGCAGTGAACAACGCGGGGCTTAAGATGGCGGCGATGAGTGCGCAGTCGCAAAAGGAACTGCGGAAGGCAATGCCGATGACAGTCAACATAAGAAATCCGCTTGATCTTGTTGGCGATGCGGACGAGAAGAGGTACAGGGACGCTCTGTCGGCTATATCAAACGACAAGGACATCGACATGCTTATCGTTATCGCGCTCTTCCAAACCCCGGGGGCAGACGAAAACCTTGCGGCAGCCTTAGTCGATTTCAAACGCAACAGCAAAAAGCCGATGATTGTGATAAGCGCCGGATCGCAGTATACCGAGGAGAGAAAGATTATGATGGAGGACGAGGGCCTGCCGGTTTATGATTCACCTGCGGCGGCGGCAAATTCCCTTGCGGAGTTGTTGAAGTACTCCAAATTCAGGAAGGGAATCGTATAATACTTTTTGCTATTGTGCAAAAAGCGTTTCCATCGCCTCGCTTATTATCTTGTCCTTCTTCTGGTCGGAACTTAGCAGGTCGAAAAGCTCTGATGGGCTCTTTTTCATGCCATAGCCGCTCTTCTTGAGCTGCTCGATGAAGATGCTCAGGCCGTAGTCGCGCACAGACACGCTCTCCACTGAACCTTTACGAAGAGATTCTATTTCTGATTCTGTTTCTTTGTCATCTATTTTGCCCTTGCTTACTTCCAAAATCGCCTTTTCCTTGTATCTTTTCAGGGTGTCTGATAGGTCGATGTCGGCTTGCTTGTAACCTTCCTTCATCTCCCCCTCCAAAATTATTCTGATTATCGGCTTTTCCTTCGACTTTGCAAGTATCTTGTCTATGTGCTTTGACACTTCCTGCTCTATTTCTGTGATTCGCTTGCCATCGACCTTAACACTCTCTACGTAGAATTCCCGCGAGTTTATGCGGATGAATTCGTAGGCATTTGTTTTTGTGTCGAATACAAAGAAACCTTTTCCCTCCTGCTCGCCGTCCTTTAGCTGCGTCAGCACCGTGCTTCCGGGTATCAGGAAGGGTTTTCCGTGGACCTTATCGATTACCTTGTTGTGTATGTGGCCATCGACATAGAGGTCAAAGCCCTTTGGCAGGTCATCAAAGGTGATGAAATCCTTGCTGAATGGCAAGAGTTCGTGCGTCGATTGATGGAACATGAATATGTTGAAGGCGCCGTCCACAGGCTTTGGGCCAAGCTGCGCCAAAACCTCCTTTACTTTCTCCTCGGAAAGTCCACCAAGCCCGAAAACTGCGACGCGCTCCCCGCCTTTTTCGACCTCTGCTGTGGAATCGCTGACATCGACGAGCAGGCCCGCGAGGCTGAGCAGCTCTACTGAATTGCCTGCTCCCTGTGCCCGCCTCTCGTGAGTGCCGGGTATCACAATTATTGGTATGTCTGTATGGATCATCCTTGCGCCGCTGTACGACACTACCCTTGCTTTCCACTGGCGCTTTGCAAGATTTCTAAATATGTTGACCCCGTGTGCAAGTACCTCAAGCCTTGGATTCCTGACATCAAACACGTCTCCTGGGATTATTATCATGTCTGAAAGCTCTGCGGCTTTTGCTAGCGCCTCCTCGGCCTGGACATAGGAGTCTTCTGCGAATCTCTCATAGCCTAGATGCAGATCCGAAACGATTGCTACCTTCATAGGATCACTCTGAGAGTTTCTGCTTTACCTGGGATATCAGCCTGTCAGTCGCTTTTTTAGACATCTCCTTTTTCGGACCATACGCGCCCGCAGCTGCGGCGTGGCCCCCGCCGTTCCCGCCGATGATGTCCCCTATCTCCCACATCATCCTGCCGAGATGTATCTGGAGATGCTTTTCAAGCGGCGGCCTGATTCTTGCGGAGATTGACACCTCCTTTTTGCCGATGGCCCAAAAGACCGATGCGTCCGCACCTACATTTATGGCAGTTTCTGCCGCCACGTTTGCATGGAGTGATGTTTCCCCGTATGCTATCAGGTACTTGCCAACTGCCTCCTTGCGTGCGGAGCACAGGTCCGAGATTGCAGAAAGCCTGTTCTCCGGCGGCGGGCTCTCGTCAAAATTCATCATGAAAGTCGAGTAGCTTATGCCGGAATTTTCAAGCAGCATTGCGACCTGCTTGAATGTCTCTGCGTGCATGTTGTGGAACTCTGCAGAGTCTGCGACTATTCCGTTGAGCAGTGAGAGCGATGCGTCCCTGCCGAGCTTCACTCCGAGGCTGTGCAGCAGGTTCGTAATTAGGCTTGATGTGGAATTGTATCGCTCGTCGATGAACATTGTTGCCTTGCTTGCATCGGGTTTGGCCGATTCGTGGTGGTCGATGAACACAACGGGCTTTTTTGATTTGCCGATCTCCTTCTCGAACTTTCCCGTAGCTACGGGAGTGTTTGCATCGAGAACTATTATGCCGAATACGTCCTTGGGTATTTTTGTGATGATTTGCGGCGCATTGTGCAACGACGCCAGCAGGCGCTTTGATGTGCTGGTTATGAAATCCGGAGTGGCGATTACCGACCTCGAGAGGTATGATTGCAGGGCTACGGCGGCTCCGACGCTGTCGCGGTCGCCCATCGAGTGGAAAGTTATCAAAAACTTCTGGTCCTTGTTAAGTATGAGAAAATTCAGAAGTTCGTTGAAGCTTATTTTCTCGGCCACGCGCTCACTGCTGCATGGAATTGGATACCTGCGTAAGCTTTTCCCTTAGCTGCTTTTCCTTTGCCTTAAGGTCGCTAAGCTGCTTGTTCATTGACTGCATGCGCACTTCGCTCGTCTCTGACCTCTCGCCTATGGTTTTGAGGGCGGTGTCCTTGGTGGTTTCCACTATGACGCCGCCGACGGTTATGTATACCTTGCCGGTGGACTTGCCGACCTCGTCCTTTGCGGTTTCGAGCTCGTTCTTTTGCACCTGCAACTGTTCCGACTGCAGGCTAAAGGCCCTTATCTGCTCCTGCACCAGCTGGTAGTCGCGCAGCATCTTCTCTATTTCCTGTTGTGATGGTTTTGGTGTTTGCTCTGGCATAAAAACACTTATTATTGGGAGGAAAGCAATATACTTCTATCCTTTCTCGCTCTTCATCTCCTCAACGACCACGTCAGAGGAGTCCGTGTCCTTGAATAAATCGCTTATCAGGTTCTCTATTCCAAATTTCATCAGCTTGGCCTGGTACTTTGACAAAAAGACCTTCCTGCCAGCGACGTCCTTTATTATCACTGCACCGCTATCATCAATGGTAACGTAGATCGTCTCCTTGCTGTCATGGATTTTGTAGTATCTGGGCATTGGTCTCGCCGCATTCGAGTTCCTTTGTGTATTCTTTCCTCTCTGCTATTGCGCCATCCTTGTCGTATACGAAAAGTGTGGCCTTTATCGTGTATACGCTCGGATAGACGTCGTTTCGTGAATATATCTTGACCCTCTTCTCCTTTTGCGCCTCGACGCTTATTATCCCCACTAGGCTCTTTGCGGTCAGCAGGCTCTTGTCAGGGGCAAGAGAAAGCGGCATTGGCACCTCGTATACGCATTCCACCCAGTAGGGCTCCGTATCTGCCGTGCCGACTGCGATATTGAGCTCGAGTTCGTTGATGGTGAAAGCCTTTATCTTGTCTGATGTCAGCGCAAGGGCGGCGTTTATCTCAGGCATAGGGGTATTGAGGGTAATAGGATTTATATAGTTTAATCGGTCAAGGAATGGATTAAGCGACATCTAGTGATATTCGTGGAGCTAAACGAGGCATCGCTCATAGAATCTGAGATAATGCTCAGGAACCTTAGGCTTACAAACGAGGTTCTGGAGACAAAGAGGTCCATTGCAAGATGGCTTGCGCTCTCCCTTGGCGTGATAAACCCGGGCGAGTCGCGCCTTAGCGCGGTTGCGGTGCTCGATGCTCTGATAAACTTCCAGTTCGTCAAGGCGACTGATCCGAACTACGATGACCTGGCTAGGTACATAAACGACAACTGGGAGGCCATGAACGAAAAGACGCTGAGATACCACCTGCTCAAGCTAAAGAACATGGGGCTCATAGAGAACAGCAAGGGCAAGTTCTACTTCAAGCCCCCAAGCAAGGGCAACAAGTATGATGCGAGCGCCTGGGCATCGACACTCTTTGAGAACGAGCACAGGCAGATAGCCACCAAGATCGAGGATGTCATACGCGAACTAAAGAGCAAGGTGCAGTGATTAGATGAAGAACGAATGGATAATCTGGATATTACTGGTAGTCGTCATAGTGGCTGTGGCACTCTACTTTAGGCTGTATGGCAACCAGACCGTGTCTGTGTTCGTAGGGATCAATAGCAGCTACGTAACCGCAAACACGCTCTATCCGTTCCAGAAGGTGGTGCTGCCGATATCTGTAATGAACACAGGGGGCAGCAACATAGTGAGCATGCTCTTTTCGGTCTCGGCAAACGGCAATTTCAGCAACACCTACCAGTTAACCATACCGCCAGGCAAGATCGCAATATTGCATTACAACTTCACCCCATCTCTGCCAGGGACGTATAAGGTATCCGTAGTCGCAGATCCTGCGCACGTCTTTAGCATATCAGACATTGCCTCTGCAGGCAACAGCACCACTGTAACGATACAGCAGCCTGCAAATGCTGCGCCCTACACGCTCTTGCCAAAAGGAAATATAACAAGCTACCAGCTATCGAATAACAACAGGGCAGGACTTATCAGTTCGGATTACCTGGTGGGCACTTACAACCTCTACGGCTTTGCTTCCAGCGGCTTGAACAACGGCTTTATCGGCTCGATACTAAACATCTCGCAACAGTATGTGATGAATGTTTCATCTGCAAGCGCAGACTATGGCAATGGGGGCTTTGCCTCTTCCACATGGATCAGGGGGTATGTCTCGCCGACAATAGTAGGCGTGGCTGCGCTTGGCAAGGGGTACAAAGTTACCAACTACACGATTGCGCAAAGGACCGTAACGCTTGCAGCGGTGCAGAATTCCACAACGCTGTGCAGCTGGTACGATTCGGGTTGGACAAAGATAGTGATATACCATAACTCTTCATCATCGTGCCTTAGGATATACAACGGCACGATAAAGACGCTCAACGCAACTTTGGTGCAGCCAAACTCAACGATGTATGGCAAAATGGCGCTGGCAAATGCAACGCAGCTTGGCAACTATACCTCATATTCGGGCAGCGGGACTGCGTACTCTAGAATGTTCCTGCTCGGCACGCAGATAATTGCGCCAAAAGTGAGCACGGGCAACATCGGCTCGACCACATGCTTTGGAGTGCTCAGATCCGGCAATAAAACGAGCTATTGCAGCACCTACCTTGTGCCTGCAAACGGCACGATTTCAGGCATTGGGCTTGTGCGCACAACATCTTACATAGGCAGGTACAACGTGAGCGTATTTTCGCTTGTCAACAACTCGCAGCTTCTGTCTGCTGCGAATACCGCAGGTCAGCTGATAAGCGGCTTGGGCCTCAACGGCTCTTCTGCGTCCTTCTCAAACGGCTTTAGCAACACATGCAGTTTTGGCAATGTGCTATCGTGCAGCAATGCGCAGTTCTACAACGGCACGCTGAGCCTGAAGATAACAAATGATTTGAATAGCACAATAAAGCTCAATTCGCTGCTGTGCCACACGGCAGGCGCAGGCAACGTCACCAGGCTTTCCGACGCCTTGGCTCCTGGGAATTCTTTGAATGCGAGCACAAAGTGCTACACCCTTGGTAGCGTGATAGAGGGCATACCGCTCAATCTCAAGCTCAACTTGGTGCTCAATTACACTGAATCGAATTCTATAAAGATGCTTAACGGGAATGCAACTGTAAACATATTCTCGTAAAGTCCCAACATGAACGACGTTTACACCGCCTTCCTAGAGGAATTTGGAAGGCTCACTGCAATACAGGAAAAAGCCATACCGATAGTTGAACGCGCAGACAACTGCCTGATAACTGCGCCGCCGGGCAGCGGCAAGACAGAGGCTGCGATCCTTCCGGTGCTTAAGCGGATTGTTGAGGACAAGAACAGAAAAGGGGTTAGCGCGCTTTACATAACGCCGCTTCGGGCGCTGAACAGGGACCTTCTCAAGAGGCTTGACGCACTCTGTGGAAAGTTTGGGGTGCGAGTGGAGGTGAGGCACGGGGATACCCCCCAATCACAGAGGACAAAGCAGTCGAAAAATCCGCCGGACATACTCATAACGACGCCGGAGACGGTTCAGAGCATACTTATGACAAAGCTGCTTTATGGCGCACTAAAGAACCTCAAGTCTGTGATAGTCGACGAGGTACACGAACTCTACTATAACAAGCGGGGGGCGCAGTTCTCGATAGCAATGGAACGGCTTGTAGAGATTGCCGGCGAATTTCAGCGGGTTGGAATAAGCGCAACAATAGGCGATGCAGGCGAGGCGGCTTACTTTTTGTGCGCAGGCAGGCCGTGCGACATAGCAGAGGCAAAGAACCTCAAGGAGTTTGCCATCAGCATCTCGATGCCCAGGTCGCCAAAGAAGGATTATGCAGCATACGCCGAAAAATTCTCGCTGGATGGCCAATCGCTTGCAAGGATAGAGCATATCGCAGAGAGGATTAAATCTTCCAGTGCTGCGCTGATCTTTGCGAACACCAGGCAGGTCGTGGAGTCGCTTGGCAACAAGCTGCTTGCGTTCGATAAAGTTGTCGATTTTGGCGGTATTGGGGTGCACCACAGCTCCCTAGACAAGGAGGAGCGGGTAATGATTGAAAATTCCTTCAAGGAAGGCAGGATAAGGTCGATAATAGCAACAAGCTCGCTTGAATTGGGCATCGACATCGGCAATGTGGATTTTGTGGTTCAGTACGGCTCGCCTAGGCAAGTAACAAGAATGGTACAGAGAATGGGGAGAAGCGGGCATAGGGAAAGGCAAATCGCTCGCGGAGAGATAGTGGTTGCAAGCGCAATTGACGCTGTCGAGGCGGCGGCAATCATAGAGCTTGGCAGGGAAGGGGTCTTGGAGAGGCGCGCGGTGCAGGAGAATCCGCTCGACGTGCTGGCCAACCAGGCGAGCGCAATCGCGCTGGAGTACAAGGCCATAGATGCAGATCGGTTTTTTAGGATTGTCAGGCGCTCTGCGTGCTTTTCCAAATTAGAAAGGGCAGATTTTAATGCGTTGCTTGCTTTCGCTGCAGAGCAGCGGCTAATCAGATTCGATGGCAAGACGATATCTGTGGGGGGCAGGACAAGGCGGTACATAATAGAAAAAATAAGCGTGATACCGGACTCGATTCGGTTCAGCGTGAAGAATGCTGCGACAAATAAAATAATCTCCAGCCTTGACGAGGGCTTTGTGTACAACAACATAGAGGAGGGCACCACCTTCGTAACGAAGGGGCTTGTCTGGAAAGTGGTAAGCATTGAGGAGAATGTGATTTTCGTTGAACCCAGTGCAGAAATAGAGGCGTCGATACCGGACTGGGAAGGCGAGGACATACCGGTTTCGCACAAGGTCGCAAGCCGCGCATTTAGCTTCTTCGAAAGAAAGCGGCTTGCAAAACTAAGGGAGCTAGTTGATGCAAACTCCTACAACGCAGTTTCAACGATAGTGGAAGAGCAGAGCAAGTACTTTGCTGTTGAAGAGAATGTGATTTTCGTTGAGGAAACTGACGAGCGCGCAGTCCTGTACACAGGGCTTGGAAAACTTGCCAACGATTTCTTCGCAAAGGTGGCTGGCGCCCTCATATCGGCGGAGATAGGGCGGCACGTTCTGACCAAAGCGACTCCGTATGCGGTCATAGTAGAGTATGAGGGGGCTCAGAGGACGCCGAATCTTGCAAAAGTTGTCGACACATTCAAGCAGTACAACATCATCAAGCTGCTGCAGAGCAGCGACTTCGTTGCCGGGTTTGACATGTTCCGATACAAGTTCGTTCAGACGGCGAAGCTCTTTGGCATAATAGAGAGGAATGCAACGATAACTCGGAGCACGGCGATGAAGCTGATATCGTTCTACAAAGATTCCCCGGTGTTCTTAGAAACTGTTAGGGACCTTGTCAATAATTATTTCGACATAGAGAGCGTGCTTGGGCTGCAGAAAAAGCTGCGCGACAAAGAGATTAGGCTTGCGTTCTGCAAAAGCTATGGATCTGCGATACTTAACGAGATGCTAAGGGCAGCGTACTTCTATCGGGAGCTGCTCAATCCCCTTGTCCCGTCGAGCACGGAGATTGAGGAGTTTGCTGCAGGACTTATGAAAAAGGAGGCAATGCTCGTGTGCACCTACTGCGGGTTCGAATTTGTAAGAAAGATTGGCGAGTTTAGGGAGCATGAGCGAATAAAGTGCCCAAATTGCAAGAGCCCGATGATAGCTGTGAACGCCGAAGGCTACAATGAAGTCATAGAGAAGCGCAAAGAGGGCGCAAGGCTGAGCAAATCAGAGCAGGAGACCTATACAGAGGCGATAAGCAGCGCCAGCCTTGTTGAGGCGTACGGCCTGCGTGCGCTTCTTGCGATGGCAACTTATGGCGTTGGGATAAAGACGGCCGCAAGAGTCCTAAAGCTCCTCAGAAAAGAGACCAATGCGTTCGTTGTAGACTTAATAAGTGCGCAAAAGCAGTTCATCAAGACGAAGAAATATTGGGCAGCAAGATGATTATTGCGGCTGTGGCGTTGGCACTGGCTCTGCTTCATCGATTACTCTTGCGTCCACGACCTTTGCGCCAGGCTCCACCTTCATCAGGCGCACTCCAGATGCTGCCCTGCCGGTTATCCTGATCTCATCGGCATTGAACTTTATCGTCACTCCTCTGGAATTTATCAGCAGGACCTTGGACTTGCCGTGGACGAAGATCGATTTTGCTATGTCCCCGGTCTTTTGCGACACCTTTAGGTTTATGACCCCGCTTCCGCTCCTGCTCTGGTCTCGGTATTTTGTGATCTCTGTGAGTTTGCCGTAGCCTTTCTCCGTAACGGTGAGCAGATAGCCGCTCTCTTCTGCCGGAATTATGTCCTTTGCAACGTCCTCTGCGCCAAGCCGGATGCCGCGCACGCCCATTGCAGCCCTGCCGATCGGCCTGACATCGGCTTCCTCAAACTTTATCGCCTTGCCGCGCTTGGTCGAGATGACGATGTATTTTTGCGAGGTGTAAACCTGCGCGTCAGCGATAGTGTCGCTTGGATTGAGGCTTATTGCCCTAACTCCCGTGACCCTTGGCCTTGCAAACAGCTTGGCCACGGTTTTCTTTATCAGGCCGTGAGTGGTAAGGAACACGATCTTCGACTTCTCAAAGTCCTTGATGCTAAAGAGCGTGACTATCTTCTCGTCCTTGAGGTTCAGCAGGTTTACGATTGCCTTGCCCTCCGCGTACCTGCTCGCCTCAGGGACCCTATACGCCTTGAGCCAGTACGCCCTCCCTTTATCCGAAATGCAGAGGAGGAAGTCCTTGGTCTTGCATGAGACAATCTGCTTTACGAAATCGCCTTCCTTTAGGTTTATCGCAATGACCCCTCTGCCGCCGCGCGCCTGCTCTTTGTAGACTGCAAGCGGCATCCTCTTCACATAGCCGGTGTTGGTGAATATGACAGAGACTCTTTCCTCCTGTATGAGATCTTCATCGGTTATCTCGATGCCGGCATCGTGCTGCTGCAGCTCTGTCCTTCTCGGCCTGCCGTACTCCTTCTTTATCGCCTGCGTCTCATCCTTTATTATGCCGTCGATCTTCTTTGGATCTGCAAGGACCTCGGTGTAATACTTTATCTTTGCCTCTAGCTCCTTTCTTTCATCTGCAAGCGAGTTCGATTCGAGGTTTGTGAGCTTGCTGAGCCTCATGTCTAGTATTGCATTCGCCTGCTTTTCGCTGAGCGAGAAGTTCTTCATGAGCGCAGACCTTGCCGCCGCCAGTTCCTTGCTCTCCTTTATGGCCTTGACCACATCGTCTATGTTCTCTATGGCAGTTATGAGCCCCTGCACTATGTGGTGGCGGTCCTTTGCGATGTTTAACTCGAATGTGCTCCTCTTGCGCACCATATCGCGCCTGTGGTCGATGAACGTTGTGATAAGCTGCAGTATGTTGAAGCTCTTGAGCCTGTTGCCTACGACCGCAAGGTTGATTATCGGGAATGTCGTCTCCAGCTGGGTGTGCTTGTAGAGCGAGTTGAGCATTACCTCGGGTTGCACGTCTCCTCTGAGCTCTATAACTACGCGTATGCCCTCCTTGTCGCTCTCATCTCGTATGTCGGTTATGCCGACAAGCTTCTTCTCTTTGACAAGCGAGGCGATCGTCTGGATGAGCGTCGATTTGTTGACGTTGTAAGGCAGCTCACTTATGATTATTGCGCCCTCCTTCTTGTCGATCTGTGTCTTTGCCCTTATCGTGACCTGCCCCCTTCCGTACCTATAGCCGTTTGTTGTGGTCTCCGAGATTAGTGCGATGCCGCCAGTTGGGAAGTCCGGGCCCTTTATTATGCCCAGAATGTCGTTTACGCTCGCTTCGGGGTTGTCCAGCGAATAAGCAACGGCGTCGCACACTTCATTGAGATTGTGTGGCGGAATGCTAGTTGCGACGCCCACTGCAATTCCGTATGAGCCGTTTACGAGCAGGTTCGGGACCTTTGCCGGAAGAATCTCTGGCTCTTGCTCCGTATTATCGAAGTTCGGAATCATCTGGGCGGTTCCTTTTTCCAGATCCGCAATCATCTCTTCTGAGAATTTTGTCAGCCTCACCTCGGTGTATCGCATTGCTGCAGGGGGATCGCCGTCGACCGATCCGAAGTTTCCCTGGCCCTCTACAAACAGGTGGTTCATTGAGAAATCCTGCGCCATTCTGACTAGTGAATCATAAACCGCGATGTCTCCGTGAGGGTGGAACTTACCTATCACCTCTCCGACAATCCTCGCGCTCTTCTTTGTCGGCTGGCTGTGGACATTGTTGATGTTATACATCGCATAGAGCACCCTCCTCTGAACGGGCTTGAGCCCGTCGCGCGCATCGGGTATTGCCCTGCCTATGATTACGCTCATCGCATAATCGATGTAGCTGGATTGGAGTTCGTCCTCTAATTTAACAGGATTGATTTTGCCCATTTTGACCATCTATACGTCAAGGAACTTTACCTCTGTGGCGTGCTCTTCTAAGAACTTTCTCCTCTTTGCGACGTCCATGCCCATAAGTATTGTGAACAGCTCGTCTGCCTTGAGCGCATCTGAGATCTGTATCCGCTTTAAGACGCGGTTCTGTGGGTCCATCGTGGTCTCCCAGAGCTGCTCTGGATTCATCTCGCCAAGACCCTTGTATCTCTGCACCGCTGCCTTGCCGTCGTACTGCTGCATTTTCGCATTCAGCTCTTGGTCGGAATAGCAGTATGTGACCTCCTTGCCCTTGGCGACCTTGTAGAGAGGGGGCTGGGCGATGTACACGTATCCGTTTTCCACCACAGGCTTGAGATACCTGTAGAGGAAAGTGAGCAGCAGCGTCCTTATGTGGCTGCCGTCCACATCGGCGTCGCTCATCAGAATTATCTTCTTGTAGCGTATCTTTTCTACGTTGAACGAATCCCTAATTCCGGTGCCGAACGCGGCTACCATCGTGTGTATCTCTGCATTGTCAAATATCTTCTCCGCGCTCGCCTTTTCGACGTTGAGTATCTTTCCCTTTAGTGGGAGGATCGCCTGGAACTTCTTGTCCCTGCCCTGCTTGCTAGAGCCCCCTGCGCTCTCCCCCTCCACTATGAATATCTCCGCCTTTTCGGGATCCCCTTCTATGCAATCGGCGAGCTTTCCGGGGAGAACTGCGCTTTCAAAAATGCTCCTCTTTCGGACCATCTCCTTTGCCTTCCTTGCGCTCTCTCTTGCAACTGCGGCATTGATTACTTTCTCGATTATTATCCTGCCTTCTGAGGGATGCTCCTCGAGGTACCTCGATAGGCTTGAATAGACCACGTTCTCCACCGCACCCTTTACGTACGGGTTGCCGAGCTTCTCCTTTGTCTGGCCCTCGAATTCGGGGTTCTGCATCAGTATGTTTACTATGGCAGTGAGTCCTTCGCGCACATCATCGCCGCTTAGCTTCACATCCCTCTTCTCAAGCTGCCCGCTCTTGTTGGCATAGTTTATTATCGCCCTAGAAAAGCCGGACCTGAACCCTATGACATGCGTGCCGCCTTCGGTTGTCCTTATGTTGTTGACAAAGGATTCGATGCGCTCATCGTATCCCTTATTGTATTGTATTGCGATTTCCACCGTCGCGTTGTCCTGCTGCTTTTTGAAGTGCATTACAGGGGTTATTGTTTCCACGCCCCCGTTGATGTAGCCCTCAAAATCAATGAGCCCTTTCTCGGAATAGAATTCCTTTGCTTCGCCGGCAGAAGACCGATTGTCGACCAGCCTGAGCCTGAGCCCAGGATTGAGGAATGATGTGTACATCAGCCTGTCGGTAAGATTGGTTGCATCGAAAGCCGGGGTAACAAATATTTCCGGATCCGGCTTGAACTTTATCGATGTGCCGCGTTCCTTTGTCTCGCCCACCTGCCTAAGTTCCGAGGCGGTTGCGCCCTTTGCGAACGTCTGGAGATACTCCTTGCCCCCTTTCTTTATCCTCACCTCGGTGAATTCGGAGAGCGAGTTGATCACTGTGAGACCGACGCCGTGCAGCCCTCCTGCAGTCTTGTAGACATCGTTGTTGAATTTGCCGCCTGCGTGCAGAGACGTCATTATGACCTCGACTGCGGGCTTGTTGTACTTTGGCATTATGTCGATCGGTATGCCCCTGCCGTCGTCAGATATCTCTGCGATCTCGCCAGTGCCGTTTGCCGACAGAGTGATTGTAATGTTCTTGCAGTGGCCAGCCATTGCTTCGTCCACTGCGTTGTCTAGAGCCTCGAAAAGAAGGTGGAGCACTCCGCTAGGGCCTGTGGATCCGATGTACATTGCCGGCCTTTTTCTTACCCCCTGCGTCCCTTCGAGTACCACGATTTTCGATGCGTTATACTCATCTTGTAGCTCTTCCATAGAATCTGGCCCGGTACTCCCGACTATTACTTGCGATTTAATACTTATAAACCTTTTGAGGTTGTTTTGTCGTCGAAAAATTGCCCTCGATTCCTTGCGGTGCAGACATGCAAATATAAGTATTTTTAGAACTTAGTTATAGCGTGTCTTCATGGTCCGAAAAGTCATCATAATAGGCGCTGCGGGGCGCGATTTCCACAACTTCAACGTGCTATTTAGGGGCAATTCCGATTACAATGTGGTCGCATTTACTGCCGCGCAGATCCCTTTTATCGAGAACAGGACATACCCGAGGGAACTCGCAGGCAGACTGTATAAGAAGGGGATACCGATTTACAGCGAGACATTGCTGGCGAAACTAATTGCGCAGCACGGCGTCGACATCTGCGTCATGGCTTATAGCGATCTGCCCAATGAGGAGGTGATGCACAAGGCCAGCAAGGTCAATGCTGCGGGTGCGGATTTTTGGCTTGTTGCGCCGAACCATACAATGCTGAAATCAAAGAAGCCCGTTGTTGCGGTGTGCGCAGTCAGAACCGGGAGTGGGAAGAGCCAGATGTCACGGCATATTGCAGACATCGCAAGGTCGCAGGGGAAGGTAGCGGTTGCGATACGGCACCCGATGCCTTATGGTGACCTTGCAAGGCAGGCGGTTGAGAGATTTGCAAAGCTTGGCGATCTGGAGAGATACAAGACAACGATAGAGGAGCGCGAAGACTACGAGCCGCACATAAAAAACAACACGGTAGTGTACGCCGGAGTTGATTATGAAAAGATACTGCGAAAGGCGGAAAAGGAAGCGGACATAATAATCTGGGACGGCGGAAACAACGATGCCCCTTTTGTAAAGCCCGATCTGCTGATCACTGTTGCAGACCCGCTCAGGGTCGGCGACGAGCTAGCTTACTATCCAGGCGAAACTGTTGCCAGAATGGCCGATATCTTGGTGATAAACAAGGCAAACTCCGCCACAGCCAAGGAGATAGAGAATCTAAGGCAGGATCTTGAGATGATAAACAAACGCGCAAGGATAATCTTGGCCAATTCCGTCATAAGCGTAGAAGATCCGGAAATGATTATGGGCAAGCGAGCGCTTGTGATAGAGGATGGGCCCACGGTGACGCATGGAGGCATGAGGTTTGGCGCGGGAACTGTTGCGGCAAAGAAGTTCGGCGCAAGGATAATAGACCCGCGAAAGTATGCAGTCGGGCACATAAAGGAGGTTTATGAGAAGTATGGGCACCTTGAAAGGATACTTCCCGCAGTAGGATACAGCAAGCGCGAGATATCCGAGCTGCAAGAGACTATAAACGCAGCGGAGTGCGATGTGGTAGTTTCTGGCACGCCGACGGACCTCGGCAGGATACTGAAACTGAACAAGCCGCTGGTGAATGTAAGGTATGAGCTGCAGGAACGCAATGCGCACCTTAGGGATACTATTATTAATTTTATACGGCAAAAGAAGTAATGCTATTCCTGGGCTCGTAACTCAGTTTGGTCAGAGTGGTTGGCTCTTAACCAACAAGCCAGGGGTTCAAATCCCCTCGAGCCCATGCTTTTTATACAAGGGGCCTTTACAAAACAACAAAACTTTGCACATAAATTGGAAAATTTAGTATTGTTTAAATATCAGGAAAGCCATATTTACTTCAGAATGCTGGCCGCTTTTGCCATGTCAGGCATGAGAATTGGCGAGGCGGTGGCGAAAGTTTAAATATGAAAAACGCGTAATATGTAGAAAACTCATCCTGTGATATTATGAAAACAAAAAAGACGACCAAAAAAGCTGTTCATGCAAGGATTGCAAAGAAAGTTGTCAGGCACGCTCCTGCAAAGAAGGTGAGGAAGGCATCAAACAAGCGCGTCTCTAAGCCAGTAAAGAAGGCGGTTCGTGCAAAGATTGCAAAGGTAGCGCCAAAGGAGAAGGCAGTCGTGCAGGACTTCAGGTCTATGAGCATAGCCGACGAGGCGCTCATAAATTCTGTCGTTTCAGAGCAGCACTTCACAAACCATGTCTCTAGGTCAGTCGGCAAGAGGGCCAAGGAGATAATACAGCTGCTTGCAGAGCCCCAGACCGACGATGCCGTTGCCGAGAAGCTTGGCATCAAGATCAACGAGGTCAGGAGGATGTTAAACACCCTAAACACTTTCGGCGTTACCAGGTACAATGTCAACAAGGACAGCAAGGGATGGCTTACGTTCAAGTGGTATGTGGACGCAAACAAGCTCAAGGAGCTCCACGGCGAGATCCTTGAGAAGAGCAACATGTCTGGCTTTAAGGCGCCGGATGGTTGCAACGACTTCTACATCTGCCCAAAGCACTATGAGGAGCAGAGGACGATATTTCCGTTCGAGACTGCGCTTGAGATGGGCTTTAAGTGCGAATGCGGAACCAGCATGAAGCAGGTAAATAGGGTGGAGGTAGAGCAGCTGGTCATGAAGGAAGGCAACGTGGAATAGGTTGTTTTGTGAGCTTGGACACAGTGAGGATCGGAAAATCATTCTTTTCGGAAGGAGAGATGGCCAGGGTTCCGTCTGACAGTGGTAAAGCTTTTGCTTTAGTAAAGAGGTTTATTGAATCGGAAGGCCCTTTCGAGAAATAGAAGGAATATAAGCCTGTTTCTACCAACATGGTTAGTAGCGAGGTAGGGTAGCCTGGAGTGCCCGCCGGGCTCATAAACAATATTTATTGTTGAGGAACCCGGAGATCGGTGGTCCAAATCCACCCCTCGCTATTTTTACGTTCGAATACCCCACACTTCCACTAATGCCCAACCCTTTCTATAATACACAACACATAAATCATCTGAAAATAACAATAAATTTGGGAAGTTCGTTTATTTTTAGTGGAATTGCAAGGTTGTTTGTTATTTATTTGTTTTAGGTGGAATATAACTGTGGAAATCTCAGTAGAACAGCTTTTTAACATGCTTCAGTCAGAGCGAAAGACAGGGGAAGTGCTGCCGCTGCCAAAAGACTTCTACAAAGAGGCGTCGCAACAGCTTGGTTCTTTGGAAGGGAGTCCAGATAAGCAGCACTCTGCCAACTTTCGCAAGCTACTTGCATCCGTTAAGGAGCGCCGGATACAGAAGCTATTAATATATTTGGCGTACAATAAACAATTACCGAACCAGGTTCCGGACGAGGAGGAAGAGCTGTACAAAAACATCAGGCTCCTTCTTGAAAGCAAGGCAAGCAACGTGCAGCAGCTGAGGAGGGTAAAGATATCAGCCGACATGCCCGAACTTACAATGCCCAACGGTAGCAGGGTCGGGCCATACAAAAAGAGCCAGGTTCTTGAGGTTGCCGATAATTACGCGGCAGATTTCCTCGTGAACAACAAGCTCGCAGAACAAGTTTAAGTGATATTATGAAGCTGCAAAAAGAGATCAGGACATTCTGCCCATACTGCAACAAGCACACTGTGCACATTGCAAAGTCCGTTGTGGCGGCAAAGCCCGCAACAACTAGGGGACTGAGCCTAAGCAACAGGAGGCGCGAGCGAAAGCTCAAGGGGTATGTCGGAAAGGTAAAGGGTAAGACACCGGTCAAGGTTCTCGGCAGGCGCAACAAGGTGCTGCTCGAATGCAAAGAATGCCACAAGTCCATAGAGCGCGTCTTTGGCGGAAGGACGAAGAAGAAGCTCGAGATAAAGCGCTGAAAACATGATAATAAAAAAGCAGATGCCGGACGTTGGGGAGCTGGTTTTGGTAAGGGTAAAGAAGGTGATGCCGTTTGGCGCATACTGCGAGCTCACCGAGTACGCAAACCACGACGCATACCTTCCTATCAAGGAAGTGGCATCTGGCTGGATAAAGAACATCCACGAATTCGTAAAGGAGGGACAGCGCAGTGTGGGCAGGGTAGTGTTCATAGACAAGGAGAAGAACGCCATCGACATCTCATTCAAAAAAGTGACCGAGAAGGAGGAAAAGACAAAGATCAATGATTTCAACCTAGAAAAAAGGGCGGAGAACCTAATCTCGCAGGCAGTTGCCGCCGCAGGGGTGCAATCAAAGCAGGCGGAGATTGCAGCAGAGATTGCAAAGCAGTATCAGACCTATAACGATCTGATAACCACGGTGGCAGAGGGCAAGGATGCATTCGCAAACATGCGGCTCGACCCAAAGGTCGTCACTGCGCTCAAAGAGATCGTCGCAAAGAACATCAAGCCTAAGGTTTACACCGTCTCATACACCGCAGAGGTCACTTCCTACGATACGAAAAACGGCATAGAGCAGATAAAAAGCGCAATGCAGGACGTAGAGAAGCTCGGGGTGGAAATAAACTATCTCGGCGCGCCGAGATACAGATTAACCTCCGAGGATTCCAGCTATCCGAAGGCAGAGGAGCGCATAAAGTCTGCAAGCGCGGTTCTAGCAAAGCTCAAGAACGCGCAAGTCGAACTCAAAAAAGAGAAACACGATGTGGTGTAGTGCAGGGCACAAAAATAATGTTCAAGAAGGGCGCAAAGCCCAGAAATCCGATACTCATAGTCGGCCTGCCCGGCATCGGCAACGTGGGCAGCTTGGTCGGCGAGCACCTAAAGACCGAGCTAAAGGCGGCAAAGATCGCAACGATATACTCCTCACACTTTCCACACCAGGTCGTGATGCTCAAATCCGGCGGCATAAGGCTGGTCAGCAATAGGATATACCACTGGAAAAACGCATCAAAGGATGCAAAGGCGTGCGATCTGCTCATATTGGTGGGCGACTTCCAGGCGCTTTCGTCCGAGGGGCAATACGAGCTCAATGAGAAGATAGTTGAGTTCGTAAAGAAAATGGGAGTAAAGACGATCTACACCGTAGGAGGCTATAGCACAACAAACCAGTACATTAAGACGCCAAGAGTCTTCGCAGTGACTACCGATAAGTCAAAAATCCCAAAGCTCAAGGAAGTCGGAGTCGTCTTCGGAGAGGCATCAGGCATGATTTGGGGATCGGCTGGCCTTCTGCTTGCATTCGCAAAGAAGCACAAGCTATCCGGGACGTGCCTTATGGGAGAGACCGGGATGCTTGACGTCGATGCGCACGCCGCAAAGGCGGTGCTCGAGATGCTTGTAAAGCATCTTGGCATAAAGGTGAATCTGGCCAACATGGAAAAGATCAGCCACGAGACAGAGAAGGCGATAAAGGCGATGGAGGAGGCGATGAAAAAGGAGCAGCAGGGCCCCAGCCACGAGAACTTCACCTACATCAGATAATCGTATTAACCCTACCGAGCAAATCTATTTTGTGCGAGTATAGTCTAGCCTGGTAGGACGCTGCCTTCCCAAGGCAGCAACCCGGGTTCAAATCCCGGTGCTCGCATACTTTACAAAATCACAAATTCTTACCACAAAAACGATTGATGAGGCACGTTCTTAAACCCCGAAATCGTAATTTATTTGGTGGAAGAATGAGTGCAAAAGATGTCTCAACAAAGATAACATATCAGGCCGTAGTTGCGCTGACTCAGAGGCTTATGAACAAGGAGGGTAAAACTTCCGGAATTTCTCTCGAAACACTAAAATCAGTAATACGTTCGGAAAACGGCGGAATAACGGCCAAGGTAGATCCAAAAAGCGCTGTGCCGGTACTTTTGCAGGAAGCAATAAAGCTAAACTGCGAGCACGCCAAGGAGCTGATACTTACGCACGAGCTATATATGGCAGTAAGAGAAGCAGGCAAATTGACCGACGTTAACACTGTAATCGGAGCATATCTGGAGAGCAACAGCAAATTAGTGGAGGAAGCTATCCACTATGCGACAGTATACAACTAGATAACTAAGAGCAGCACCAATCCGACTGCGCCTCCTGCAAGCGAGCAGAGGAAGTTGGAGCTGAACTTATTGCCGATTCCCTGCTCTTCAAAGTAGCCGAGAATCGAGTCTATTATGTTGCCCACGAACCCTGCAACCATCACGACCACCAAAAGCACTCCGTAGTTCGTCATTGGCGCCATTGTCACTCCTATGAGCACAGACCCCAAAATCCCGGCCGCAATCCCAAAGGCAGTCACCCCGCCCGACGTGCCCTGCCTGACGTGCTTTAGGGTCATTAGCATCACAGGCTTTACCCCAAGCACCCCAATCTCGCTTGAGAACTTATCTGCGGTTATTGCGGCAACGCTTGCAACATAGGCAAGTATTAGAGCGCTTGCCGGCAGTGAGCTAGGCGCTATGTAGTAGAGGAAGGCTATGAAGAGCGGCACGACGCCGTTTGCAGCCACATTGTTCCAGCTACGATACTTCTCATAGACCCCCATGGCCTGCTTTCTGTGCTTGCCGATCGCCGTAACGACCCCAGAGAGCAAAAGGAACCAGAGCATCAGCGCAAGGAAGTACAAACCCTGGTCTTTTCCAAAGAAGAATATGCCGATTCCCAGAAGTATTGCGGCCAAAATCCCCTTGTAATCCAGTGTCAAAAAGCTTACCAGCAAATCACCAAATTTATGAAATATTCCACTAATACCAAAGATTTTTAAATCTTAAATCCGAGATATTCTCACGGGTTCTCTACTGTAGGAAGGGTTTAACTGGTCGCCTTGCCAGTGCGTGCAAACGCATTGGCCTCTTCCTATTATTTCAACACCACTTACTTGCACTACCTCTCATGTTCTAACTATATATTCCTTCCGATGGGATCTTGCTCCTTTGCGCAACTCCCAAACTAAAAATCGGCAATTTTTCACAAGATTTATTATTCTATGGCGCATATAGCTATTGATAATATACTAGTTTTCGGGGGCTAAATGGCAAAAGAAAAAGGAGTAAAGGAAATAGAGGACTTGCCAGGAATAGGGCCGACATCTGCGCAGAAGCTGCGAGATGCAGGGTTTGACACGCTTGATAAGATAGCAACAGCGCTGCCTGGCGCGCTCTCAGAGGCAACAGGGCTGAGCGCAGAGGCGGCAAAGAAGGCCATAGATGCCGCTAAAGAAGCAACGACATTGCAGTTCGAGACCGGGGCCCACGCGTCTGAAAGGAGAAAGGGGCTTGGGAGGATAGACACAGGCGCTAAGGACTTCAATGAGCTGCTCGGAGGCGGCGTCGAGGCGCAGGGGATAACCGAGGCATACGGAAGGTTTGCTGCTGGAAAGAGCCAGCTTGGGTTCGAACTGTGCGTAAATGTCCAAAAGCCCGTTGGCAAAGGGGGACTTGGCGGAAGCGTCCTATTCATAGACACCGAAGGGACATTCAGGCCGGAGAGGATCGAGGCCATAGCAAAGGCCGAGGGGCTGGATCCCAAGGAGGTGCTCGAGAACATCTTTTTGGTCAGGGCGCTAAACACCGAGCAGCAGATCCTGGCAATCGAGAGGGCCGAGAAGCTGATTAGGGAGAAGAACATCAAGCTCATAGTCGTAGACTCCATAACATCGCTCTTTAGGGCAGAGTTTCTGGGCCGAGGCATGCTCAATGAGAGGCAGCAAAAGCTCAATTCGCATGTTGACAAGCTCAAAAAGCTTGCTGAGCAGCACGACTTGGCAGTCTATATAACAAACCAGGTGATGGACAATCCTGGAATGCTCTTTGGCGACCCTACAACGCCAATCGGAGGCAACATACTTGCACACGCAACCACCACCAGGCTATACTTTAGGAAGGGCAAGGAGGAGAAGAGGATCGTAAAGCTGCTCGACTCGCCGGATCGGCCGGAAGGAGAGTGCGTAATCAAGATAACAACTGAAGGAATCAAGGGTTGACATGCTCTTTTTGATCGGGATGGGTCTCACAAACCGCGAGATACCCTTCACCGCACTAGATGACCTAACAAGCGCAGACGAAGTGCTGCTCGATCCCTACACGAACTTCATACCAGAGGAGGATCTTGCGTATCTGAGCCATAATTTCAACATCGAGATAACGTCCCTCACACGGTCGGATCTTGAGGAGAACTCAAGGCAGATAGTCGAGAGGGCAAAAGGCAAGAACGTGGCAATATTGGTATCCGGGGACCCTCTCATCGCCACGACCCACCATACAATACTCGACCTTGCCGCAAAGCTAGGGATAGATTACAAGATCTATCACTCCTCCAACATATTCTCTGCTGCAATCGGCGAGAGCGGGCTAGACATCTACAAGTTAGGTCCGACGACAACCATCGCATTTTGGACCGACAAATACAAACCAGTCTCATTCATCGATGTGATAAAAAGAAATGTTGACAGCGAGCAACACACTATCGTGCTGTTCGATTACAACTATTTAGAGAAGAGGAAGATGCGACTTGGGGAAGCAATCCCCGTGCTGCATGCGGCGGATGAGCAGAGAAAACACAACATAATGTCGCCATCAAGGAAGCTTCTAATACTCGGCGACATAGGCAAGAAGTCGCAGAGCATCCTTTACACCGAATTCGGCAAGATAAACAAGGATGTGCTCAAGGAATTCGAGGGCAAGATAATAACAATGATTGTTCCTGGCGCAATGAGCTTTGCAGAAGAGGATGCGATAGCCAAATTCTCCGGCATTAAGCCTGCCAGTACTTGAGCGTGTAGGCCAGCGAGGCAAAGCCGAACAGCTGCACGAACCATATCGTGACAAGCCGCGTAAAGATGGTGATCACAGAAGCAAGGCCAAGCGTGACGCCCATGCCGCCGAAGAATGTGACAAGAAATCCGATAAGCGTCGCATCCGTCACCCCGATGTTCGCAGGTATGCCGCTGACCATCCCAAGCATCGTTGCCAGCGAGAGCACGAACACCACCGTCGGGATGTATCCGACGCCGACATTTACCCCAAATGCGAGCATCACAAAGTAAAGGCTCAGACCGTTGAGTATCATTGCAGGTATGGTGTAGAGCATCGAGTAAGCATACGCCTTCTTGCCAAGCAGCTTGTTGTGCTTGAAGTACCTGTCGCCCACTTCGAAGAGCTTCTCAAAGAACCTGTGCGTGCGCAGCCTGTCCCTGAAAAGATTGTATGCTGTCCTGCTGTAGAGGAAGATGAACGGGATGAGCAGCAGCAGGCTTGCGCCGATCGACACAAGAACATATTGGCTGACAAGGAACGCCGCGCCCACAGTTACCACAACAAAGCCCGCAAAATCCGTGAAGATGTCTGCTACCACCGCCGGGAACGTTTTGCTGAACTTTACCTTTGTGAGTTTGTTTATCGTGTATGAGACAATCGCCCTGCCCCACCTTCCCGGCGTTACGTCCATAGAATACATGGACAGGTATATCATGAAGTTCTTGGTGCGGTCTATCTTGACGCCTAGGTTGCGTATGTACATCTCCCACTTAGGGAAGCGCATCGCATACCCGGCAAAAACTATCAGGAAAGAGATGAAATAATAGAAGAGGTTTATCGACTCTACATTGCTTACGAAAGCGCTCACCCCCTCGTTAAATATTGCAACTGCTGCGATGACTATGAAGACGACGAAGCTCAGCAGCATTATAAGTATCAGTATTTTCTCGTACTTGCGTATCCTGTGCGCGTATTCCTCCCTCTTTCTCACTCCTTCAAGCTGAAAAAGAGAGCCGCCGGACTTTCGCCTTGCGGTCATTTCTCAAAATGCAACAGCCTGGTTTGCGCCGCATGCTCATCTGCGCAGAGCAGTACTACCTTGCTGTGCTCATGGTAATCTGTGAACAGGTACCCAGATTCCCTTGCGATCTCGCTTGCAAACTCGATCACCTCTTCCTTGCGCGGCATCTGTTCGTACGAAAGGTGCCGCTCCTCGCTCCTTGCGCCACCGACAAAGACAAATCCCTTAACTTCAACGTACTGCGGCTTTCCCTTTGAAATGAGATCTGCATAGCCCTTCACATCAACCATATTCACTCCCTTGACCAACGTGAGCCTAAAGACCCGGCGCGTATCTAGCGTTGAGAACACCTTTAGGAATTCCTGAAAGTTCTGCCATGCATTTAGCGTCTTTGCGCGTGCAGCCTTTTCATAAATTTCTTGGTTTGGCGCCTGGATAGAGACGTAGAGCTGCGTCGGCATGACGCTGAGCCTCCTAAGCGCGCCAACCATCGTGCCGTTAGTAACTAGGAATGTGCTGATCCCCCTTCTGTGGAACGCGTCGAGCAGCTTGCTCATCTGCGGATAGAACATCGGCTCGCCTGTGAGGCTTAGTGCGACATGCGCAGGGTCGTTTGCCTCCTTCCATCTCTGCATGTTAGTTCCTTCCCTGCCCTTAAAGCCGCTGACAAGCTTGCGCTGCTCGCTTATCAATCCCTCCACGATAGAGTCAGGGTCGTCCCAATCGCCAAGCGCGTTGAGCTCGTTCCAGTTGATCCCGATCTCCTCAGGTATTATGCGCCAGCAGAAGCTGCATGCCAAGTTGCAGCCTATTGCAGGCGTGCTCTGCATGCACCGCCAGCTCTGTATCCCGTAGAATTGGTTCTTGTAGCACGTTGCGCCTTCCAGGCGCATGCTCTCCTCGGTGTAGTTGCATGTCTTTAGAGCAGAGTGCCTGCCAACGAAGTGGTATCCCTGCTTTTGCATCATGGCCCTTAGCTCTTCTGGCACATGGGGCTGGGATTTGAGCTGCGTTGCGATTGCTTCCGACATCAAACCACTGATATTGTTAACGATTTAGAATAATAACCTTTTCGCCACGAATAACTATTGAATCGATGAACCTTACAATAGAACTCAAGAACGGCAAGCTGTTCACAACAGATCCCGCGACAATCGACCAGCTCAGAAAGTCCGCGTACGGGTGGAGAAGCGCAAAGAAGATGATGTTTACCCCAGAGGAGGCGCTCTACCTTGTGGATGTGCGCAACGCAAAATGCACCTCTGCAGACAAGCCTGTAAATTTCAACGACATCGCAGCAAAGTTCGGCAAAACAGGCAAGCTCATGCCAAGGTATTTCGCCTACAAGGACTGGAGGGATCGAGGGCTTGCAATAAGGGACGCATCGCTAAAGTATGCAAATCCGCACGGAGCAAGCCCAAAGAAATACCCCTCGTCAAAAGTGTCGCTGCGAGGGTACAAATTGGACGGCATGTTCTTGGGCAACGATCTTTTGTGCGTAACTGATACCAAAGCAAGCAAAGACCTCTATGAAAAGCACTGGTTCGGCCAGTACGGCACCTACAAAGCCGCAGAGCGCGGCAAGCTGTGCAAGTTCGACGCATACGAAACCCTTTACCTGGCCGAGAAGGGCGTGCTGAAGCTGAAAAACGCAACAAAATCGCAGGTCATAAAGAAAGCAACTGAAAGGAGGGCGGATTTCCCAAAGCTATACGAAGTCTACAAGGACTGGAAGGATCGGGGCTACGTTGTAAAGACTGGCTTTAAGTTCGGAACGCACTTTAGGGTGTATTTTCCTGGCGCAAGGCCTGTTAAGGATGGCAACTGGGTGCATTCAAAGCACGTAATACACGTATTTCCCAAGGAGTCAAAGCTGCTCATATCGGAATGGGCCCGGGCAATACGCGTAGCGCATTCAGTTCGCAAGACATTCATACTCGCAGTCCCTGGCAGGGCTAAGGCCAAGAAGACCAAGATAGACTTCATACTCTACCACCGCAAGGGCGGCGAAGCAGACAATCCCGAAAGGGCGCCGCCAAAGTATGCGATGCTGCCACTAGGCGAAGAGGAATACATCGGCGGGGCAGAGCTTTCGGGCGCGATCAACGAGGCGGCTAAGAGAAGGCTTGATCTAGTGCTTGCAATAGCGGACCGGGAGACCGCAGTAACTTACTACAAAGTCAGGAGGATAGCGCTAAAAGGCAGCAAGCACGACTATTATGAGATAGATTGGATGCAGCCGTGATACCATGAGCGAGTGCGTGTTCTGCAACATACCGAAAAAGACTGCAGAGAAGATGCTCTATCAGGACGATGTCTGCTACGTTGTCGATGACATAAACCCGATAGAGAGGGGCCACAGGCTGGTGATATCAAAAACGCACTACGAGAGCATGCCAAACGCTCCTGACGAAGTCGTATCGCACATGTTTGTTGTTGCAAAGAGGTTTGCCATAAAGGCCAAGGAGGAGTTCGGCGCCACAGGCACAAATGTCGGGGTGAACAATGGCAAGGACGCAAACCAGATAGTCATGCACATGCACATACACGTCCTGCCCAGGTATCCTGGCATGGCGCACAGGCGCTCCCACACCGCATTCATAGGCATTCCTAAGTAGTTCCGCTATTTCGAAAGCCATTTAAAGCTATAATAAACAAGCTAATCGGTGACCAAATGAAGATTTCTGACATATACCACATGGATATCTACAGTGACTCTGGACAGTACCTAGGAGACGTTCAAGATGTCATTGTCGATCTCGAAAGAGGAGAACTCAGCAGGCTCCTGACAATTCCTTGGAAGAACGCCAAGGGCGATGTCAAGGTAGTACTAAGGCAGAAGAGCATCCTATACAAGAATGTAAAGAACGTAGGGGATGTTGTTCTTGTGTCTTCACTCCCTGGAGCAAAGTCCGAGGAAGTCTCAAGAGAGGAAGCATCAGATCTCTCAAGGTAAAGTTATTTTTCTTTTCGGGGTTAAACTCCCCGCCTATTTAACACTGCATCAGCGCAAGCTCTTCTATTCCTGCACCGGCTTTGGCAGCCGAACCCCGCGCTGAGAATTATAGCCTCCCTGGTATGCGTTCTCGACCCTGCTTGTCGCCTTGATGAAGACTATGTGCGCAAAGCGCGACATCGGCTTTAGCCTTATCTTGTAAGGCGCGTTGTTTATCACTTCCAGCGTTATCGTTCCCTTAAAGCCGGCGTCTATTATCGTCGGCGGCATCGAAAGCCCGTGCCTTGCCCATGTGCTCCTAAGCTCCACAAAGCCGACAACATCATCTGGCATGCTGATGAACTCGTTTGTGGACAAAAGCACCTGCTCTTTGCCCCCTACAATAATCTCCTTCACGCCCCTCTCTATCTCAAAGGCGGATTCGATCGTGTCCTTGTCGGTCGGCTCCATCACAAAGCCCTCCTGCATGTGCTTATGCCTTCCTATCTCGTCAGCCAGCCTAAAATCTATCCCGTTCTCCCGAACAATTGACTCGGCAAAAGGATCGACTATCAGCCGCTTGCTCTTTATCATATTCATTAAGTCGAAGTCTGAAAGTATCATCTAAAACCCCCAACGTATTGTATAAATAAATTGGCAGACATAAGGATTAAAGCCTATGCTCCCATCGTCTAGTCCGGTCAAGGACGTGGGGCTTTCAACCCTAAAACTCGGGTTCAAATCCCGATGGGAGCATGACTTTTGGTCAACAAAATCTTCACAATACGGATTTAAACCTCACGCACGTTAAACAACCAAGGGGCGAGACCATGACGAATTTTGTAACCGTGAGAGACAAGCAGAGCGAAAGTAAGTCGCAGCAGAAAGTGGACACCAAAGCGCTAACAGACACGCTTCTCCACAGCAACGACTACAGCAAGAAGGTCTCCACAATAAACCTGCTCGAAAAAGACAATATGCTAGACGGGCCGGTAGCCGTGATACTCTCAAGCGCATTCTCAAAAGAGATAAGATCGAAGAAGCCGTCATTTTGGCTGCTCGAAAACATAGCGGCCGCAATACACTCCTCAAACACAAGTACAGATTACAAAAGAGAGCAGCTAAGCAAATTCAGTGAACAGCTCTCAACGCTGCCGGATTCGATGAGCTCTAGGCTGAAAAACGAGATTGATTCCACGCTCTTGAAAAAGCAGCAAAGAAAATGAAAAAATCACATTTACGTCGGAAGCAACCCATTTTAGGAAACATTCCCCGCTGGCAGATATTTAAATGTGCCAGTCGTAGGTAGACTAGTTAGTTTTTTCAAGGCGACAAAATGAGATTCAAATTTTTCGGGAATAGCGAGCAGCCGCCAGCAAAGGCGGAAACTCAAAGCACGCCGAAATCCGAACCCTATGTTCCGATTTACAAAAAGGAGCAGGCGATACTGAACGGGAATTTCACAAAGCAACAGATACTCAATGCTATGGAAAAGGAGGGCGATGTGACTCTCCAGCTGGCATACATAGCAAAACTCAAGAAAGACAAGATGCTCGACAATGCAGCGGCTGTCTTTTTGATCCAAAAGTTCAATGAACAGACAAGGGCCGAAAGGCCGTCAAAGCTCCTGCTCCATTCCATAATTGACGCAGTGGTGGTATCGGATACGAGTGGCGAATACAAGCGCGCATCTTTAGTATCCATGTCCGTTTCAGCCAAGGACATAAAGGGCTACCTCAGCGAGGTTACGCGCAGCGAAATCCGCACAATGATGGAACTCTCCTCAACAATACAGCAGGCAATACGGGATCCCGAAGAAAAAGAGTGACTACTTTATTTTGTGTGCAGCCCTGAACTCTTCATGGAATGCAATGCCCGAGTGGTAGAGCATGAAAGCGCCCGTCACCGCAAACACGATTATTATAGATATCGAGGCGACCACAAAAGACATCGCCTGGAATGCCGGCGGGTTTGTGTAGGCAAGATTTGCCAGGGAGAATGCGGCTACAACGAATGCCACCCAAAGAGCAAGGGATGCGAATCCGATTTCATAGTAGCTGTGCCCGAATATTGCATTTAGGAATGTGTATGTTAGCAGAAGTATGCCGCCGACGCTGAACAGCACCATCAAGGATGCCTGCGCAGGCACCAACGTGACCGGCAGCGCAAACAGTATCGCACCTATCGCCAGGGTTATCATGAAGACCCCGATATTGCGCGAATGCCTGCCATGTTCCTTCTCGTTCATGACGCCCATTACAGAAATGTGGCCGCTGGCCACAACGCCGACAACTAATCCTACGGCAAGCGCGAGCAGCACCCCCCACATGAGGAAGATGTTGACAACGCTGCCGACGAAATTCTGCACAAGGAGCGTAGAGAAGACAAAACCGATGGCATAGAAGATGCCGAGCATTACAAGCACAAGCCCGATCGAGCGCCTGTTCTGCTCTGCCCAGAACTTTCTGACATGCGGACGCGCGTGCCTAACCATTCGAATCGCTATGATACCGAATTAACAATATAAAATCCTTGCCCTACACCAGGTACAAAAGCACGTTGCCGAACAAGAGCGCTACCAAAACGCCAATGAGGGTCGGAAAAGCCAGAGGTATCGCATTCTTGTATACAGGTATCTTTCTTTTCACATTGGAGATCCTTGCAATGATGCCCTTAGTCGCCAATCTCCCAAAGCTGCGCGAGCGCCTCCTAAAATATGCGATATCCCCCTTGCTCATCAAATCTATCGCTATTATGTCACCGTCATCAAGCTCCTTGGGATAGACGCTCCTTACCATCTGCATCATTATCCTCTTCTCATAAAGCACCATTATCGCTGAAGGTATGGCGACAAGAGCCACCACGATCATCGAGGCGATGCCCGCGCCGAGCAGATATGCATCGAAGAGGAAGAGCGCAGCATAGGCGACAAGCATTATGGCAGCCTTGACAAAATTGTTCTTGTGCACGCCTTTCAAAGACAGAGCCCCCTTCCCATATCCAGAAAGATAGGAGATTGGCACAAGTATCACCGCAGCAATTCCCGTAGCTATGAATACGGAGAGAATGAAAGGAAGATTGAACTGAAGGGCGCTAGAAAGATAGGGCGCCGGCTGCATCGGCAAAAGCAGCGATATCGCCACGAACTCAAATCCGTCGCCCAGGCCGAGCTGCCCTATCCTATAGAGGAAATATGACAGCGCACCGACGATTATGGCCACAAGCGCGCTGTATTCCATCTCCTGCACGCCAAGAGTTAGGGTGAATGCAATGCCAATCGCCACGCTCGCATATGCCACAATGTCTGGTATGTCGCGCTTGTTGAAAAGATCGTAGCCGGCATAGATTATTGCAATTGCGACAAGGACCAATATCCTGATGGTGTTGACGTCGAAAAGAGGCAAAGCCATGCAAACAGCTACAGGATTGTTGTAGAAAAGATTTAAATATCACCACAGTTACAATAAGTTCAGAGTGCGACTATGCAAGCTATCTGGAACACTAAGCATGTGTACAGGTTTGTAGCGAGCATAGCCCAGTTGTGCCTCTTTATCATCGTCGGCAATTCAATGTTGCCTGCGAGCGCATAAGATCCGAAAGTCTTTTTTTGGTGGTGTCTTATGCGTGCGATATATAGAGAGTATACGGAACAAAAGCCTGTTGCGGTAGTGAAAAGGCGAAAGGAGCAGATAATCATTGCCGAGATAGGGTTCGAGGAGATTGCGACAGCTACGAGCTTTGTCGAGTACGTCTACGAGAAGTACGGGTTCTCGCGGTCGTGCATCTGGTACAACCTAAAGAAGCTCAAGCACCGCGGTGTCTTGGATTTTGCTGAAAAGAGCGAGTCGGAGGTCTACAAGCCTCTGTATCTGACAGATGTGGGAGTGGGAACTCTGAGGGCAATGCTATCACATAGCGCCGCTGCCCCGGTGGCGGCGCAACCCTCACGGGTTGCTCCTCAGATAAGGTACGGCCTTGCATAAAGCCGTTTTTGGGTGGGCACATGTCGATTGATAGGTACT
>JAGWHG010000030.1 GCA_028866975.1 Microcaldota archaeon
GCGCTCAAGTCCTCTTCGGCGTGCTTTTTCATCTCGATATCGCCATTGCGCAGCAGCGGCAGGTATAGGCTGTATTGCTCTCTCCCATTCTCATGCCCAAACCCAACTGGTACAACCCCTATCCTATAAAGCTCCATCACCTCCTTGAAGGGGTTGGCGCCAAGCATCCCGTATTTCCGCGCCGCTTCAAACACCGTATATTGGACTACGTTGTATCTGACGTCGGAAAGCATGCGCACAATCTTGCCATATTCGCCCGATTTTCGAAGACTGCAACCCAGAGCTTCGCGCAGCGCACCGCCAGCCTTTTTCACGGCCCTCTCGGCCATCCTTTCAGCAAACGTGAGCACGTAATCAAGTTCCCCGTGCCCCTCAAGCTTTTCCAGAGCGGCGCCGTAGAGCGCAGCAGAGGCAAAAACCATCGGAATCGGCCCAATCCCAGCCTCTGCTAGGCTAGTCCCTAAATCTTTCCTATAGCCCCTGACGAAGATATAGGCCAAAGCCAAAAGACGACCCTTTGCGGAACCCTCAAGGTTCCCCAAACCCCTACCAAACTGCTGCAGGTACTCTAACGAGCCAATTTCCTTAGAGATACGCTTCCTATCGACCATTCCATGTGACCACTACATCCTCTAAGCCCACACCTGATTTATTAAGCTTCTCTCCAATTTTCTGTTGCACAAACCTGCAGAGAATCTTTATAAATCCAGAAGTGTGCTATTTTATAGCAGGCGATAGTGTGGAACTCGGAGCTAGAATTAGACCTCTTCCTAACGAAGAACTTATACAAATAAAACGAACCACACCTACAGCTCTTGACGTTAAACTTGAGATATGCGCCGAACTTATAAAGGGGAAACTTTTGAGTATTCCAAACAGGGCAGAGCTCCTAGTTTTCAATGCGCCCACGAAAATGCCAGTCTCCATCATAAAGGAGAGAACGATAGAATATGCAGTCGGCAACATGATAAAGACACTTGTGGATCATCTTGAGCAGGTTGTTAATGCGGGCGGCAAAAAGCTCAGGCCCGGCGTGGCAAACAAATTCGCAAAACTTCTCAAAGATGAGCTAGTGAAGAAATTTGATGCCCCTCCATACTTTAAAGGAAGCGGATTTAGTGAGCAGGACAAAGAAAAGCTCAAATCCGACGTAAGGAAGATAATATTGGACAGCATAATCCAGTGAGCAAAGAGCCTCTGCGCTATTTTTAAGCTATTGCTGAGATGTTATAGTGCAGATGGCCATGGTTGACCACAACGACAGATATACTGATATGGTGCACGACACTTTGGGGCCCGGAGAGAAGATAACGCTTATAGTCAAGCAGTCGAGGTGGTGGCCAGGCGTGCCCATCAACTCGATCTTTAAGCCAGTCATCGTATTTTTGACCAATGAGAGATTGATAATAGTGAGCAGGCACTGGCTCGGACTTCTGAGAAATGTTACGATTGTGCCGCTGACCGCGGTCAGGACTACAAGGCTTGAGAAGGGCCTGATCTTGGCATCCGTGGTGCTCGGCCAGCTCGGCCCCACGCCAGGCAGCGAGAACTCGGTCGACGGCATGACTTATCACGACGCATCGCTGCTCCTAAGGCATCTTACAAGAGAGGTTCATACGATGAACAGGCCAATGCCGATAAGAGAGCCGCTGGAGCTAAAGGCTGACAGATGCTACAACTGCGGAACACCAATAATAGCCGGAGAGAAATACTGCTACCACTGCGGGGCAAGGCTCTACTGAGCCTTCTTCTTAGAAGCCCACTTTACGGCCCTGTCAAGGAGCTTCCAGGCAACGACCATCGATGCGAATGTGCTTGCAGCCCAGACAATGTTTGTCGCCATGTCGCTGCCGTTGGCAAAATGCGTCTGCATGCCGCTGCTGTCCCTTGTGAGATGGAAAAAGAGCTTTGTAATGTCCTCTCCACAAACAAAGCCGATTGGCACTGCAAGCAATTTTGTTGCGTCTCCTTTCTTGAAGCCCAAATTAGCCATGTGCTTCCTTTTCTTCCAGGTTTTAAAAATGGCGATGAGCCCTTCGTTTAATGCTCTCGCCGCGCTTTATTTTGGGAAAAAGAAGCAGAAGGAAGATACGGTCCAGGGAATTAAGGTGGGGACCTAAAATATGAACCGTATCTTTCTGTATTCTATTATGCATCGCCTCATTTATATACTATTCTCTAAATCACAGAAACTATAGGTTATTTTGTGTTTTTGTAAAATGGCAGAATTAGGCCACGCTCGCAATCCTGCTGTTCAATTCGTCGAAGAATATGTCATTCTCAGCTATGGGTCCTGCCTTTATGACCATCGCCTCGTCGCTTCCTACGCCGAGTATGTCCTTGACAAACCCGGATTCGCTAGAGATGAACGCCTCATTGCCGGTATAGGCATGGCTGAACCTTTTGCCCTCTACCATCGATGCTATGTGCTGAGCTTGCGATCTGTGCACTTTTGTGGCAAACACCCTGCCGCCGGAATCTATCACTCCCTGCACTGCGCCATTTCCGGTTGCGAACGCGCCGGTGACGTCGAATATGGTGAAGGCGTGCCTCGGCGCCTTGCTCCTTGAAATATGCGAGCCGCCTATTTTGTCGTCTTTTTGTATTAGCATGCCGATCCCTGCAAGCGCAGCTATCGCGATGCAGTATATCGTGATTGGATTGCCAAAGAAGAGCGCTGCCCACACGAAGGTAAGGAATGGGGAGAGCATGTAGGTGTTGGTCACAACCGTCGTCTTGAGCATCTTGAGTGCGTAGGTGTACATTCCGTAGCTGAAGATGTTAGCAAGCGCGATATACACCACGATTCCCATGTCCGTTGCGCTCAGCAAGGCAAGATGCGCCCCGCTTCCTGCAAAGAATATCGCATAGAAAGCAGCCATGACAAATGCCGCGCCGCACATATAGACGTCATTGTCAAGCATCTGCTGCTTTATTACAATTCCGGAAAGCGCGTATCCCAGGGCAAGCAGAACCGCAAAGATCATTATCAGCACGCTGCCATCGCCTCCGATGCCAAACAAATTGCCGCCGCTGACCCCAATTATTATCCCGACAAAAGCAAGGCCCAGCGCAGCCAGCTGCCTGCCGCTAAGCCTCTCGCGCAGCATCAGCGGCAGAAATACCAGCATCAGCAGCGGATTGAGCCTGAAGAGCACCGTAGTCAGAGACGCCCCTATGAACTGCTCTGCATAGGCTATCCCATAGCCGAATGTGGCATAGGAAAGTATCGCCGCAACAGCGAGGTAGAAGAGCCTCTTTCGGTCTTTGAGCAGCCCTGCGAACGCGCCGAATTTCTTCTTTTTTGCGACGATGGCAAGCCCGAAAGGAATGCTGACAAGCGATGAGAGCATGAATATCTCGAGCATGTTTTGGCCCTGCGTAAGGACCAGCAGCGCTGGGGTGAATGAACCTATGAGTAGCGAAGCAAGGAGATACACATAAGCCTTAGCGCTTATCTTCATGATAGGGTATCTCATAGCAGGCTTAAATATTCTGTCAAAAATCGCAATTTCCTTACATAAATTTGTGTATTTGTAACTTCCCACAGATACTAATAAATGCCTTGCCTTTCATTATATTGCCATGGTCGAATACGAATTCGCAAGCGAATTCAACGAGAGGTGGAGCCCCCTTGCAAAGAGGATGCTCAGGCTCCTTTCGGAAGATTCAAGGATGTCAATAACCGAGCTCGCCTCAAAGCTTGGCGTATCGAGAAAGACGGTGGGCGACAAGCTCAAGCAGGCGGAGCGGGAACTCGCAGTAAAGTACACACTCGAACTTGACGAGGCGGCAATCGGCCTTGTCGAGCCCCACATAATACTTGTAAAGTTCACGGACAAGCCGGACTACGATGTGATAAAGAAGATGCTTGGCAGCTCCTACATACCGCAGGTGGCGGTCTCGATAGACGGAACCTATAACATGTTCATCTATGCCAATGCGGTAGACGCCGGCGAATACGTGTACTGGGACAAGACCACGCAGATAATGCTCTCCAAATACAGGGCGCTGTGGCAGCCATCCGACATCGCCTTTAGGCACCTCGGGTTCTTCCCGATACGCAACGCCCTCTTAGAAAAGCTCAAGATACCGGAAACATACAAGCGCATCCTGCTTTTGCTCAACGAGAACGCGCGAATGTCGATAAACGAGATGTCAAAGCGCCTTGGCATGCGCCCAAACACACTTGCATACAAGCTCAAAAAGCTCCTCAAGATGGGCTACATCAAGCGCTTCACAATAACCATGCGAACGCCGCAGAACATATCGATGATGACACTCTTCGGCAAGTACATAATAGGGGAGGGATTCGAGGACGATTCGATGAAGATGAGAAAGGAGGTCACTTTCCTCGACGACAAAGTGCCGCTCATAAGCAGGTGCCTCTTCTCTGCGCAGCTGATCGGCAGCTACGACTTCTTCTTCGTGGGCGTTTATGACAGCGCAGCAGTAGGCATGGAGCGGCTGGTTAGGTATTACAAGCAGCGCTTTAGGAGGCATTCGGTGAAGGTGATGCACGGCACGATCGGATTGCCGATAATCGGCGATTTCCCCACAAGGAACCTCGATGTCAAGGCGGAATTCAACATGATAAGGTGGCTGCCAGGCAACATACCCAAGGTCGAAAAGCCGTCGCTGCAGTAGCTACCTTTAGTATTTAAATTCTTAAGCGACCCATCATTATTACGGGTTTATATAAATTTTCCAAGGTTAGATGATAGCATGGTTATGAAGAACGTTCCCTCCACAATAGCGCTGATTCCAGATGGTAACAGGCGCTGGGCGAGCACCAACAAGCTCTCGATCTTCAAGGGATATCAGCAGGGGGTCCAAAAGTTCATCGACTTTAGCGAGTGGTGCAGGGATTACGGCGTAAAGAACATCACGGTCTGGGCATTTTCCACCGAGAACTTCAACAGGCCAAGGCACGAGATAAACGCGCTTTTCAAGCTCTACAAAAAGGCAGCAAACGACCCGCAGATAATCGCAAGGCTTCATGCTAACAAGACCAGGTTCAATGTGGTGGGCAAGAGGGAGCTGCTGCCAATGGATCTGCGCGCATCCCTAGAGAGAATAGAGACCCAAACAAGCCACTATAAGGAGAGGGTCATCAACATGCTCATCGGCTATGGCGGCAAGGAGGATATACTGCATGCCGCAAAGGAATACGCAAGGTCGGTGGTCAGGATAGGAAAGGTTTTCACGCTTACGGATGAGACATTCAAAAAGTACCTCAGGTCCTATGCAATACCTGAGATAGACTTCGTAATAAGGACATCAAGCGAGGAAAGGATATCGGGATTCCTTCCTTGGCAGATCTCATATTCAGAACTCTACTTCGCTGATAAGCTCTGGCCCGAATTCTCCAAGAAGGACCTAAAGAAGGCGATAGCTGAGTACGGCAAGAGAAAGAGGCGCTTTGGTACCTAAACAGTGTTTTGATGCCAGATGAAAAAAGGGACTTGTTCCACTATACATCATATTTCTCAAAGCAGGCTCCGAGCCTGCGAAAGCAGGGGGTACTGCTCCTAGCCATAGGGATAGTCGCAGGCATAGTCTCCGTGCTGCTTGCGCACTCGCAGCTCTTCATGCAGCAGCCGATCGCATACATAGAATACGGGATCAGCACCGGCATACTCGTAGTCAGCCTGCCGGCGCTTCTCACGGCCACGATAATCAAGGCGATAAAGCAGAAGGTGTTCCTCAAGCACCTAATGTATGCCACGCTAGTCTCTACCACGATCTATGCGCTCTTCATGGTCGTAAGCAGCGCGGCTCTTGCGATATTTCAGAGCGCAACTATACTTTACATAATACTCCTAGTAGGCAATGCGAGCATATTCATGTTCTGGATGGTGATAGGAAAGTTCCTCTTCTCGCAGAATAGGGGCGCCAACATAATAGCCGCCGTGCAGCCGATACTCAACATCCTCTTTTTGCTCTCTTTGGGCAAATATGCGCTCGGGCTTACGCTTCCTGCAACAGTGGCAATAATCAAATTGGTCGCAGGAATGCTGATATTCCTCATAGCGGGCTACGTGTTCTTCTATATCATCGACTTCCCACTCAAGAGGTCTACCAACATAAGCGGGGTAAAGGTCTTCACGGTCATGGTGAACCAATGGCTCTACAGCCTGCAGTCCTATGACAGCCCGAACTTCTCGTTCGGCGTTCGAAAAGACATCTCCACAGACGTGCTGGTCCTAAAGACAAAGAAGGGGGGATACAAGGCGATCTTTGTTAAGCCCGACATTCACTACGGGCCTTTTGCGGGGTTCGGCGGCGCGATAGCAACAGAACACATCGGCAACTACCTGCACACAAAGTACAACACGACAGCAATCGTGCTGCACGGGCCCGTGAACATCGCAAACAATCCGGTGAGCAGCTCTCAGGTATACACGATGGCCAAGAACATCTCATCGCACATCGACTCGATGAAGAAGCAGAGCTTTACGCCTGCGCTCGGCAACATGTACGAAGGCTCTGAAGGGCCTTGCAGGGCGATAAACATCAAGATGAACGGCCTTAGCATGATAACTCTCTCAAAAGCGCCGCTAGTAACCGAAGACATTGCATATGAGATAGGCCAGCACTACAAGCAGGTAGCGCTAAAGGACTCGCAGCATGCAATTATCATAGATGCTCATAATTCGAGGAGCGAATCCGCAAGCCAGGAGGAACTCAAAGGCGTCTATTTTGGAAGCAAGTACGCTGCTATGTATGACAAGGCGATACTGCAGACGCTCAACAAGAATTCGATCAGAAAAGTGAAGTTCGGCGCAGCTCAGCAGAAGATTGCAGGAGCGCTTGGCAATCCAAAAGATATCGCAAATGGATATTCGAGCTTCTGCGTATTCCAGTTCGGCAACAAGAAGTTCGGTATGATCCACTTCGACTGCAACAACATACTGCCCAAACTGCGCGAGGACGTGATAAAATATGTAAGGAAGAAGTACCACATCGAGATTGAGGTCTATACGACAGACACCCATGCGGTCAACTCGCTCGCGCTGCCGAGCAGCAACGTGCTCGGAAGATACACAACTGCGGCAAAGCTGCTACCTGCGGTAGACGCACTGGTCGGTATGGCGCTTAGCAGCATAGAAGAGGTAACTATGTCAAGCAGCAGTTTTACGATGAAGAACTTTAGGGTCTGGGGGGAGAACGCAGAAGAGGAGATAACAAAGGCAAGCAAAGAAGCCCTAAGAATGCTCAAGTACTACGCCCCTTTCGTAATAGCTGCGGCATTCATAATAGCCTCATGGGTAGTATACTCGACATAGTGTTAAGATGTTCGATGCATACCTGCCGATTCTGTATCTTGTCGCGCTCAGCCTCCTGATATATCGGTTTGCGCGCAGCGATAAGGCAAGGGAACTCCTTCCGCTATCTATTCTAATAGTCATGGGCGCAATACTTTCACTCTATCAGGGAATCAATATCCTGCTGTTCTTTTCGCTCGTGATAGTATTCGACCTAATCTCATTTACCTATCCTTCAAAGGAAGGATTCTTCATGGAGCTGCTCGGCGTCCTCTATCTTTATGTAGCAGCGAATAATTTTAGCATAAGCATAGTCGCACAGGCAATGCTCCTCGGGCTCGTAGCGGAATTTGGCAGGCTAAAATTTAAGGCAGGCAAAATCGCAGCCAAGAGGACAGAAACAAGCAGGGACATCGTACAGATTGCACTCGGAATAGTTGTGCTTGCACTGTTGTATTACCTCAAGACATCATATGCAGAATTCTCTATTCTTGCACTGATAATGCTTGGTTATCTA
>JAGWHG010000031.1 GCA_028866975.1 Microcaldota archaeon
TATCCTGTTAAAAGACAAATTACTTGGTATTATGGGAGAAAAGCAGATTTCTGAAAGAGATAAAGAACTACCCACCAATTTTATGAGAGATAAACCTTCTGCAGAAGCGGGACTAGATCCAACTTTTGCAAAAGAATATCTAAATAAAACAACCCATATTGAATACTATAAAAAGATTAATATGGGTACTCCCGAATCATTTATAGCAACAAAGGCTAAGCTTGAGAAAATAAAACCATTCCTTAAAAGGCAACTAAAGGAAGTTGTTTCAATAGGGGTAGGTGCTGGAGAAGAATTGCAGGCTGCGGCAAGCGTATTTAATCGTGCAACAATAAGTGGAATCGATTTGGTTGACGGAGCGCTAAGATTAACGAAAGAAAATATGGATAAATATGGCCTAAAAGCAGAATTGATACGTGCCAGCGGAACACAACTGCCATTTGCAAAAGAAAGTGTTGATGTGGTTGTTGAATCAGCAACCTTACACGAGATCTATAGTTATATGCCGAACGGTAAATTGGCTTGGAAGCGGGCGATACAGGAAGTAGCAAACTGCTTAGCCGAAGACGGCGTATTTCTCCTCAGAGATTTTTCTGCACCCTCCTCAGAAATTATTGTAACACTTACAATAAAGCCAGACAGCCAAATGGCAGAGTTTGAAACCAAGTTTTACGACTATTTCCGCCAATACTATAGGGTGTTTGAGTCTTGGACTGAAAACGGCGCAAATAAAATAGAGGATCGGCGTGCACCATCAGACCCCGACTATCCCGAAATCGATAGCAAAACAAGGAAAATTAAATTAACGTTTGACAGGGCTGCAGAATTTCTACTGCACTACAGGAATTTCTACGAGGATCATAGAAATGAGTTGGTCGAGTTTAGAGACCCAAAATGGAAGGAGATAAACGAAACGTATTTGCCTCCCAATCCGGATAAGAAAGGCTTCATGTCAATGCCGAAAGAGGAGTACATAGGAATGATATTAGAAGTTGCAAATCTTTCGCTTGCCGCATCTCCATACAAAATAGTCTGTGTAAAAGATGAGGCTTCATCAAGGGAAGAGACCACAAAGTTCCTAATGGATGGCTTTTCTTTGACTGTAACTGATGATGACACAAAAACTGAAACGGAACTGTTCAATCAGATTACTGAAAAAATGGAACTTATCTTCAAGAAGGTTAGAAGATGAGTAGTTTGCTTATTGTAGCCTATGGCTAACAATTGTATTTCGTATTCTATACAACAAAATCCGAACAATACCCTTAAAAAGAGTAGTTGGCGAATAGTACTACTTGGGGTTCGACGATGAGGATAGTATTTCCGGCACTTCTTGTCATGTCTTTGCTTATACTCAATGCCAGCGCATACTTCAACGTGACCTACCTAAACGCTACGGTAACGCTCAATTCGAACGGCAGCGCGCACGTCGACGAGGCGCTCAACCTCTTCATTAGCAACTCCTCGATTGCGCAGTACCAGCAGGACAGGCAGGCAATAAACTTCACCCTGTCCAAGTGGCAGAGCGCGCTGCAGACGACGCTGCTAGTTGAGCACATACTAAATCCAAAGTCCAGCGTCTATGACTTCACATTCCTGCCAGGGCCGATAAACTATGCGCTAAAGAACGCGAGTGCGCAGCTCACATTGAGCTATGATGTCAGCAACGTGACTACAATCTCAAACATCGCCCCACGCAAGTTCCTCTACACATTCAATGACAGCGTGTTCAACTTCGTACACACGGCAAGCGGGCAGTCGCTATCGCAGATAATGCGCCTCAACATAAGGGTGCCAAAGGGTGCGGAGATAGTCGCAATATCCCCTGCGCCAGACTTCCCGCCGCCAGGGTTCGTGGCAAACTACACCGGCTACACTCAGTTCTCTTGGTATAGCGCAGAATCGCTATCTGGGCTTGCATTCTCATATGTAACAACACAGTCTCTGGGTCAGGAGGTGTCGACGTTCTTCACCAGGATCTACAATGGCTACGGCGCATTAGTGCTGTTGTCGATAATAATCATAATCGTAGCGATTGTCGCATACCTCTACCTCAAGGTCTCCAATACCAAGGTGTGAGTTTGCACAGATACGAAATAGAGATTCTGAAATCGTTAGAATCCGGCAAGGAACTGTCCCTAAACGAACTCGTCGAGAAGAGCGGGGTAAATCGCGATGGCGTGCTCTGGGCCCTGGAAAACCTCTCCCAGCTTGGCGCAGTCGCAGTCGCTAGAAAAAGCAGCGAGGAGGTCCACCTGACAGACGAGGGCAAGGAGTACGCAAAGTCACATCTTCCGGAAACAGAGCTACTTCAAAAAGCGGCCAAGAAGAACATAAACGTTGGCACGCTCTCCGATGCAAGGTCTAGGATCGGCTTGCAGTGGGCCAAGGCAAAACAGCTGATTCAGATAGATAGCGGGATCGTCAAGATAACCCAGAAGGGAAGGGAGGCGCTTGACAGGGGAATAGAAGAGGAATACGTCCTTGTGAAGCTTGGCGAAAATCCATCGCTGTATCCTGCGCTTCTTAGGGAGAAGAAGCAGGAGATAGAAAACCTGCTGCGAAGGAAGCTGATAGCAGTAGAGAAGAGGAACGAGATTGAGGGAATAACGATAACGGCCAAGGGCAAGCAGATGCTATCTGCAGAAACTAAGCACGAGGCAGAGATAGACGCATTGGATCGCAGGATGATCGCATCGCAGGGATGGCGCGACAAGAAGTTCAAGAGATACGACGTGTCTGTGCACGTAGAGCCGGAGGTGCCTGCAAGGATGCACCCCCTCAGAGAGACTATTAATGAGGTCAAGGCAGCCTACACCAACATGGGCTTCCATGAGGCTTCGGGCCCGATAGTAGTGCCAGCATTTTGGAACTTCGACACGCTATTCACGCCGCAGGACCATCCAGCCAGAGAGGCGCAAGACACCTTCTACCTTTCCAATCCTGCGCAGCTTGCAATAGCAGAGAAGGGAATAGTCAGCAAGGTCAAGACGCAGCAGGAAGGCGCTTGGCATAGCGATTGGCTCGAAAAGATTGCGATGCAGGCCGTCCTTAGGACGCAGATGACAACCGTATCAATACAAGAGCTCTACAACCTGCCAAAGTACAAGGACTATAGGCTGCCGCTCAAGATATTTTCCATCGGCAGGGTGTTTAGAAACGAGAACGTCGATTACAAGCACCTAACAGACTTCTACCAGACCGACGGCATCGTGATCGGCGAGAACCTGACGCTCGCAAACCTCTTCGACACGCTAATCAAGATATACTCAAAGAGCCTGGGCCTAAAGATCCGATTCAAGCCTGCATACTTCCCGTTCGTGGAACCTGGAGTTGAGGTGCAGGCGTACCACAAGGGCCGAGGAGAATGGATGGAGATGATGGGCGCAGGAATACTTAGAAGGGAGATAACCGGGATAGCAAAGAAGAACATAAGCGTCCTTGCATGGGGAGCAAGCGTGGAGAGGCTGCTGCTGATAAAGCAGCCGGACATAGAGAGGCTATCGGATCTTTACAACAACGGCATAGGCTGGATAAGGCAGAGATGATTGCATGGTGAACTCGACATTCAACAAATCGTACCTCTTCAAGTTGCTGGGCACAAAGCTGCTCGACAAGAAGCTTGAGGAGCTTATCATGAAGATGGGATTCGACGTCGAGGGGCACACAAAGGAGGAGGTGCAGATCGACTTCCCGGCAAACAGGCCGGACCTAATAGACATAGTCGGGTTCGCACGCGCAGCGCGCAACTTCATGCACAAGGGCCGAGAGATAAGATACGAAACCCAGAGCACCACGCCGGAATTTGAGATAGAGGTAGGCACAGCGGTGAAGGATATCCGTCCGTTTATATCCGGGATGGTCGTAAAGGGGATAAAGTTCGACGAAGAGAGCCTAAGGCACCTGCTAAACTTCACAGAGAAGTTCACATCGAACTTCGGCAGGGGAAGGAGAAAGCTTGCCATCGGCCTGCACGACCTAAGCAGCGTCGAGCCGCCCCTTGTCTACGATGCAATTCCAGATGAAACTTTCCTTGCGCTCAACATGCCAAAGAGCATGAAGTTCAGCCAGATACTCTCAAGCAGCGATAAGGGCAAGGCCTACGCATCCACGCTGCAGGGCAGCAAGCTCTACCCGGCCGTAAAGGATGCAAAAGGGGCTATATCCCTAGTGCCGATACTCAACTCCGAGCGCACGAAGGTCACCGCATCTACAAATAGCATGTTCATCGAGATAACCGGCACCAACAGATACGCAGTCGAGAAGTCCGCAGACCTGTTCGCATCAATCTTCATCGACATGGGAGCAAAGGTTCTGCCGATAAAGGTCAGATACGGAAATAGCAGCACAATCTTGCCGAAGATGGAGGAGACGCAGATCAAGATCCCGCTCATAAAGATCGAGAGCCAAATCGGCGTCATCATAGGCTTCAACAACGTCATTTCGCTTGCTAATAAGATGGGCTATAAGGCAGGCCTTTTGGGCAGGGACATAAAGTTCTGGGTCCCGACTTACCGTCTCGATGTGATTAACGACCAAGATGTTGTTGAGGACATTGCGATAGGGTACGGCTACGATTACATACAGCCGGTTCCCGTATTTGCCGAGCAGGTAGGGGAGCTTGAGGAATCCTCGAAGAGGAACGCAAGGCTCTCGGAAACGATGTTGGGTCTGGGCTTTAGCGAGGCGCTAAACTCTTTCATGTCCAACGAAGAAACAAACTTTGCCAAGATGAGGCTCGCAAAGCCAGCCTCCTCTTATGTGAAGGTCCGCGATGCAAAGATGCAGCAGATAACGATGCTAAGGACCTGGGTTATACCCTCGCTGCTATCCAACATCGGTATGTCGCTGCACGAGAAGATGCCGCAGAGGCTCTTCGAGACAGACTATGCCTTCACTATAGACAAGAAGATAAACGAGGTTCAGAACCTTGCAGGCGTGATAACAGATCCGAAGGCGAATTTCAACCAGATAAAGTCGGTGGTCGAATCTGTAATGAGATCCATCGGCGCACAGTACCAAATAAGGGAGAGCTTGCACAGAAGCTTTATAGAGGGAAGGTCGGCAAGCATAATCCTTAATGGGAACGAGATCGGCGTGTTCGGAGAGCTGCATCCCGAAGTGCTTGTCAACTTTGGGATCGAGGAGCCCTCAGTCGCATTCGAGATCTCCCTTTAGGAAGTAAAATGTCCGTGATAATGAAGCACGCAGCGATCATGCGAACGCCATCACCTATTCATGGCGACAAGCACATCTTCTCATCAGATCCAAAAATAATCGGCCAGCAGTTCGAGATAAAAGTGCACGACGAATCACGCGGCCGTTTCAACGAGATAGGAACCTATTCGGTCAGGAACATCAATGCGATAAGCAAGACAGGCAGCAGAGATGCAGGGAAGATAGAAATCGCCGCAAAGCCGTTCAACAAGCAGGCGAACATGAACATGCTGAACCTAGACATTTGGAATTGGGCAAAGGCGCTGAGCGATTTCGTGGTTTTTGACAGCGATGTCGCAGAGCAAAACAAGATAAGTTATAGCAGCAGCGTTGCATTGCTCACAGATCCTTTCCAGAATGTATCGGCGCAATCGCTGCTAGATGTTTTCCGGGACAGATACTAATTGGAAGCAAGGATTGCATCGAGGTCTTTTTCCTCAAGGCCGTAGTTCTTGTGGAAGAATGCCAATGTCTCCTCCTCCCCTTCTTCTTTCTGCCCTTCCTTTATCATCGCCTTCATTAGTTGCAGATATCCATTGAAGACGTCTTTTTTGTGCGCGTGCAGTATGTAGATTAGCTTTGTAATCACGGAGTTTATCGCCACCCTTCCGGACTTGCTCTTGCTAAGCTGTCGTATGGTGCTTGGGAAGGCATAGCTCCTAAAGAACGCGGTCTCGCCGTTCGCAGAGAGCGACACGCCGCTGGACATCAGTATGCTGGAGTAGCGCATGTAGGAGTAGTAGCTGTCGCGGCTAGCATGCGACAAGAAGAAGCTCGCCTTGGCGATGTTGCTATAGGCGTTTGCGATGTCGGATTTCCACGAATACCGATTCGGTATGTTCTCCTCTATCCAATTCAGCAGCATGTCGCTGTCAAGGTCGGTGTTCATCTGCGCAAGCCTTGCAGTATCGAAGCTTCTCGACATGAATATCCTGTCGAGCACCCCGAACACCTCCATCTTCCTATCGCGCATGCCGATGTTCTCCATAAGTTCTGGCGTGCCCTGCGACATGAGTTCGAGGTCATTTATCGCGCCGCGTATGTCGCCGCTGCACCTGTTGGCAAGCTCATCTATTATCGAGTCGTCCACTTTTAGGTCCTCGGCCCCAGCGATCGACTTGAGCAGCGATACGATCTCCGCCTTGCTCACCCGCTTGAACTCCACTTTATCGACGTTGTCACGCATGAATGCAATTTTCCTGTCCCAGTAATCGTTTGCGATTAGAAGGATGGGATGCTTTGATTCCTTAATCAGCTGCGTTATGATTCGCTCTGATCCGGCATCAAACTTATCTGATCTTTCATCTATCTCGTCGAGTATTATCAACAGCTTCCTTGCAAAAAGGCCCGACGACTTGCTGGCAGGCAGCAGTGTGCTTTCAAGGGTCTTGGCATCCCTGTAGTCGCTTGCGTTCATCTCTATTACATCAAAGCCGTTCGAATATGCAAATGCATGAGCTGCCGCAGTCTTGCCGCTCCCGGACGGTCCATAGAGGAGCAGCGGCTTGCCCTGCACCTTCTTTTGCGCATCCGCTCCGAATGTCCGCAGCCTCTCGATCGCGCTGCCATTGCCGACAATCTCCTCGAGCGCCTTAGGTGCGTACTTCTCGCTTAGCGGCATAACCCCACAGTTATAAATAGTAAAAATATTATAACAACAAAAGGATAAATTCCTATGCTCCTGTCGTCTAGTTCGGTCAAGGACGTTAGCCTCTCACGCTAGAGACCCGGGTTCAAATCCCGGCGGGAGCACTCACACTATCTTCTTTAGGCCCTTGAGCTCATTCATCTGCTCAATGTCCATCTGCCCTGGCGCAACAGCCCTCTTGCGAAGCGCAGTGTAGGCAAGCTCGCCGCTCAGCGCAGATATCGCGCGAGACACCTGGCCGATTTCGCCCATCGCAAAAGCGGTTATGTCTATCCCAGATGCCCTTGCCTCGCGCCGCAGCCTCTCTATGGCCAGCAGGTCACTGACCTGCTTTGCGGTGGTCACAACCTTCACATGGTTGCTTATCATGCTCATCTTTCCGGCAAGCCCAAGAAGCCCATCTAGATCTGGCGTGCCTGCAAAATCATGCCACGATACCAGCAATTTTGTCCTGCTCTTATTGATCATCTTGACAAATTCAGGGTTTCGGCTTGCAAATTCAAGTTCGGCATCCACCATCCACGGGCCGGCCTTCAAAACATGTTCAAATATTGCCATCTTCTCTGCATCCTTTCCCGAATATCCCCCACCCTGGCCAATATCTCGCAGCGTTACTATAGACTTCCCTGCTATGCCCAGTCGCATTATCTCCCTGAGTATCT
>JAGWHG010000032.1 GCA_028866975.1 Microcaldota archaeon
TATTACATTATCTGATATCGTATTCAGCTCTGTATTATTAGCCCTAATCATAATTATTTTGAGTGGATTTGTCTGATTATTTAGTAGATGATTAATTAACTGTTCCATTAGAGTGGTTTTTCCAACTTGCCTAGCTCCAACTAAAGCAATTCCCCCTCTAGTAGTAATTTTCTGTGACAATACGTTAAAATCTAATCGTCTGAATTTTTCTACATCGGTTATTTTACCTGTTGTCCACCAAGGGTTAAATGTAGTGAGTACTCTTATTAAGTCCGCTTCTGCACTATCATCTAGTTTAGACATAATAATATTATATTACCATTAAATATATAAACTTAATGTTATCATAATACTATTAAAATATACTAATAATGGTATCGTATTTCCTAATTTATCACAGGCAAGCGCTTACATTCTCTCAATGGGTGAAATGCCAAGCAATGCGAGCGCATTACCGATCACCTGCCTTGCTGCAAATGTCAAAAGCAGCCTCGCCTCCTTGGTCTCACCGCCCTTTAGTATAGGCATTGCCTCGTAGAACTTGCTAAACAGCGATGCGATGTTCAGAAGATAATCGGTAATTGCGTTGGGCCTGTACTCGCTTGCCGCACGCTCTACTGTTTCGGCAAACCCGCCTATCAGCTTGATCAGTTCGAAGTCCTCGCCCCTGCCTATCTGGTCCATGCTTGTCGCTTGGGGTTGCTTGTAGCCGCCCCTCTCCAGCACCCTAGTCGCACGCGCATAGGTGTAGGCGCAGTAAGGGCCCGTGTCCCCCTCAAATGTCAGCGCCTTGTCCCATGAAAATGTTATCTCGCTCTCTGGCGCGTACTTGAGGAAATCAAACTTTATGGCTGCAAGCGCAACAGAGTTTGCTATCGACCCGACAATCGACTTGTCGGTAATCTTTTCGCTCTCTGCGACGATCTTTTTTGCCGCATCCATCACCTCCCTGAGCAAATCGTCTGCTGTATAGTTCTTTCCCTCGCCAAGCCATGTGCCCTTACGAGTGCTCAGATCGACGCCCTTGATGCGCACAGTGCCGTATGGCAAGTGGATGATGCCCTTTGCAAGGTCTTCATATCCCAGCAGGGAAAACATCGCCCTCATCGATAGCTGTTCGTGCCTCTGCCTTGCGTCTATTATGTTAACCGCCATCTTTGCATTGCCGAATTCCTTGAAATCTCCATCTTCACATGTGCCCAGCAGTGGCTTGCCGTTTGGCTGGTCTACGAACTTCTTGTAGCGAAAGTCGCTTTTCGTAATGCCCATCTTCCACATGTGAAATGCGAGATCCTTTGCCATATAAGTGGCAGCGCCATTGCTCCTGACAAGCACCTTGGATTCCTCGCTACCGCCTGATAGTTCCTTTTCGTATTTCGCCAATTTGTGCATGCTCACTATTGTAGAGCCGCGATACTTTCCTTCCTCGGGCTTTTCCAAAACTCCCTTCCTCCTTGCAACTTCCAGTGCTTTATCTAGCAACTTGCCCCTTACTATGTCGCTCTCAAAAACCATTATGTCATGATAAACCCCATACGAGAACGCTGTCTCATTTTGCGCAAGAACGCATCTCTCTGCCATCTGCCTAGTAATCTGCGATTCCTTCGAATCCAGCACCTCGAGTTTTGAGAGCAGCGAGTTGACTGCGCTCTTCACCTCGCTCTTCTCCAGCTCTTTGTTGACGCTAACGTACTGCTCACCGAGCCATTGGTCGAACTTGCCGCTGGGTTTGTCGGTAAGATTGAGCCATCCCCAAAGGCTCTCTGCCATCTGCAGGCCAAGATCGTCTATGTAGTCGTCGCGCTCGACACTGTATCCGCAGAATTCGAGTATGTTCGATATCGCGGATCCAAGCAGTGCGTTGCGCACGTGGCCCACATGCCAGGGCTTGTTGGGATTCACACCTGGGAACTCCACAATCACCTTGCCCCCCTTTCCAATGTCCATAGACCCGTAGCGATTCTTTTCGCTAACAACCGATCCCACAACCAGCTCGGAGTACGCCTTTGTGTCCAGCGCAGCGTTGAGATAACCATTGAGTTCTGTGAAGTTGCTGACAAGTTTTGTGCCCCTCGCGCCTTGCGATATCTTTAGTGCGATTTCGTGCGGGTTCTTCTTCATCTCCTTTGCGAGCCTAAATGATATCGAGGTGCTCAAATCTCCCATCTCGCTCTTTGGCACTGCGATCGACTTCTCTATGTCTTGGGCCTCTATCTTTGCATCGGGAAAAGCCGCCTTTATCGCTTCGAGTACGGCGGATGTGAATTGCGCCTTTGCAATGAAGAGTGGAGAGGCCATTTAATCACGATACATTCTTGTCAAACTTCTTTAATATATCAGGTATCAGCTCGACTAGGTCGGCTGCTATGCCATGGTCGCCCTTTTGCCGATAGAGTTCGTCGCCGAGCTTTGCAAGCAGGCAGGCCCCTGCCGCGCCGACCACAAACATATCGTCATTTAACGCCGCATAGCCACCAAGTATGCCTGAGAGTATGTCTCCGGTGCCCATTGTTGCTAGAGCTGCACTTTCGGCTCTTGCAAACTTGAGCCTCTTGCCATCTGTTATCACGGACTCGTGACCCTTGAGTATTATGGTTGCGCCCAGTTTTTTTGCAACACTAACTGCCGCTCGCGCCCTTTTTGCGAGATTCCTGCTGTCCAGTTTGGCATTCGAGAGTACTGCAAACTCCCTATCATTTGGCGTAAGAAGCACGTTGCTGTTGAGTTTCTTGAGATATTTCATAGCAAATATCGCATCTGCGTCTATGATTATCCTCTTTCTTTTGGAGACGGAGTATTTTATCAGCTCCGCGGCTGCGTGCAGAGACTGATCGCTCTTCCCAATTCCAGGGCCGAGCACTACTGACTGTGCCTTCCCTATCTCTTCTTTGAGCATTTCGGTATCTACCATCGAGAGGCTGTCGCCTGCAAACTTGTCGACTATCAGGTTTGGAGACGCTGCCTTAACCATTGGGGCAGCATATTTTGGTACGCAGGTGACTGCGTAACCGATGCCGATCCTAAGTGCGGCCAGAGTAGTATAGGCAGAAAGTGCAGCATGTATCGGCGCTCCATGGAAGCGCTCGCTGCCACCGATAATGAGAGTCCTTCCATTATCCCGCTTGCTAGAATAGAGACCTCTGGGCTGCGCAGCCTCTATCAATTCGCCATCGCCGCAGATCAGCTCCGCCTCGATTGGTATGCCGATATCTGCCACAACTACCTTGCCTGCGTTCTTGTTATGCAAGAGCTCTTGCTTCATCTTGTGGAAGGTTATTGTGTAAGTTGCTTTGACCATAGGGCCATTTCTGTTTTCATTAGAGAGGCCTGATGGGACGTCAACTGCGAATACCGTTTTGCCAGAAGCATTTATTCCCTTAATTATCGCTGCAGAATCATCTCTCATCCTGCCGCGAAATCCTATTCCGAATATGGCAGCAACTACCACATCGCATTCTGTGAGCAGTTCGCCGATGAACTGCTCTGCGTGCTCTATGACCGCGATATCTCTGCTCTCTTCAAGCAGTTTTAAATGCCTTTGAGTCTCCTTTACCCCTATATCGTTCCTGCTTGCGACTATTGCGACCTTTACTTTGTAGCGCTTTGACAGGTATCTTGCCGCGACAAATCCGTCCCCCCCGTTCTTCCCCTTTCCACACACGACAAGTATCCTCTTTCCACTCCCAAGCTTCTTGCCAATGAAATCTGCCACCGCCTTGCCGGCATTGTCCATAAGTGCGAATTCGGAGACTTTGAGGTCCTTGAGGTTCGCATCCACCGAGCGCATCTCATCGATGCTCAGGACGTTTTTTGTAAAAGCGGCAAACTCTTTTAGCTTTTGCATGATACTGTTAAGAGGGTAGCTAATAAATACTTTTGATGGGGGGCAGATGGTCAAACTCTACAAGGGAAAGAACGACAAGCTCATACTCTACGTTCCATTCGACGTAGTCGAATCTCTAAAGCTCAAGGAGAACGACGAGGTCGATTTCATAAAATACAACAACGCCGCATTCTTCTTTGCAAAGAAATCCGATCTTGCCGAGCTCCTAACCGGCAAGGCGAGGGAGGCACCTGCGCCTGCTGCGACGCAGTCGAGGCAGCCTGCTACGCAGGATCTTTCAGCTGAGGAGGTTTCGGTTTTAAAGAAGCTAGATTCGCTGAGGTACGGCATAAGGACCAAGGAGAACGTGCTCAAGATGTTGAGCTCTAATGAGAAGACATTGCTCAAGGGCATGATAAAGAAGAAAGCCGTTACGCTCTTTGCAAAAGAGAAGGGCAAGGAGCCGCTCTTTGGGATATCAAAGCCTGTATACGACAGATTCTTGATGAGAAAGGGCAAGCAGGTTGAGACAAAGGTCGTCCCCACCACAATAAACATGCAGAAATTCAGGCCTTCGGGCCCGATTGAGAACGAGAACGTCAAACTTCTCGAGAGCCAAGGGTTCGTGGTGCTGCAGTCAGAAGCTGAGGCATCGAGCCTCTCGCTTGCGCTCGAAGATAGCATACGGAGGGGAATGGTTCTGGGCACAAGGGCGTTCAACCGCAAGTTCTACATAGTCCTGCGCAGCTTCTTTGACTTGCACGGAGCAAGGATACTAAAGATTCTAAAGAATGGATCGATGAAGACAGACGAGGTTGCCGTACAAGCAGGCATCGATGAGGACGGTGCAAGGGCGCTTTTGTACCTTCTGGCTGAATCAGGGGATGTCACAGAAAGGAGAAGGGACAACTTCGAGCTCGCCTGATCAGATTGTTGCGAAGTGGTCTAATACAAGTATCGCAACTGCGAAAACAGCAACTATTAGCAGAACGAATCTTGGGTTGAGCAGCGGACCTTTTGATGGTGCATCGTAAAAGCTCATCACTCCTGCCTGGTTAGCCGGTGTCGATATTCCCGCCATGGAATCGAATAATTGTTGAAGATTATCTATATAGCTCTTGCTAAGGAATCAGAAATCATGGATTTCCACCTTCCGAAGGCCAGGGTCGGCGGCATGCCCAAGGACCTCAAAGCCCTTTCAACAAACAGGCAGGTCAATGAGGAGATAGACCACCGTAAGGATGCTCTTAGGAGGTTTGAGAGATGGCGCATGACCGTGGAGGAATGGATCAGGGAGGTCAGGCCAGGGGCGTCGCAAAGGGAGATAACCGCCGAGGTTGACGAGGTTTTCGAGAAGCTTGCCAAGCTTGAGATAGACCAAGGCAGGCGCATAAAGGAGGCGCAGGAGATGAAGATCAACAGCTCGTGCGTCGGCGACATCAGCTACTTTGAGGTATTGCAGAGGCCGAACATCTAGTTCTAGAATCAGTTTGGGCTGGGCGCATTGTTCTCGGACTCCACCCTTATCTTCTCCGCAAAGTCCTCAGCCTTCACCCCGAACTTCTGGCCGCCAGCTCTTGCACGAACTGCTATTGTATTTGCGTCCTTCTCCTTTTGGCCGACAATCAGCATGTAAGGAATCTGCATGAGCTGCGCCTCGCGTATCTTGTACTCTAATGTCTTGTCCGATGCGTCTAGATCGACTCTAACCCCTCCGTCAATCAAGTCGTTGTGCACCTTCTTGGCGTAATCAGCAGCGCCCTCGGAAATTGAGATGACCCTTGCCTGCACCGGCGCAAGCCACGTCGGGAACTTGCCCTGGTAGTGCTCTATTAGTATGCCGATGAACCTCTCAAGAGAACCGTATATAGCCCTGTGAACGACAATTGGAGTGTGATCCTTTCCATCTTCGCCTGTGTATGCGAGCCTAAATCTCTTAGGCATCTGCATGTCAAGCTGTATTGTGCCGCACTGCCACTCCCTTCCCATCGAATCCTTTATGTCGACATCTATCTTAGGGCCGTAGAAAGATCCCTCCTTGGGCTTTTCCTCGTACTTTAGACGCATCTCATCTGCAGCCTTTTTGAGTATGTTAGTTGCCTGGTCCCATTCCTTCTCTGTCCCCATATGGTCATCTGGCATTGTAGAGATCCGAATCTTGTGGGTAAGCCCGAAGACTTTGTAGAGCCTATCCATCAGATGCAGAATTTCCTTCACTTCGCCAACTGCTCCTTCTGGAGTTGTAAAGATGTGCGCGTCATCTTGCGTTAGCACCTTGACCCTGAAAAGTCCGCTTGCGACTCCGCTGAGCTCGTTTCGATAGAGCTTGTCGAAAATCGCAATCTTCACAGGCAGATCCTTGTAGCTCCACTTCTTTGACTTGTAGACTAAGAAAGTAGATGGGCAGTTCATAGGCTTGAGACCAAACTCCTCTTCGCCTAGTTTGGTTAGGAACATGTTGTCTAGATAATGATCAGAATGCCCGCTCACCTTCCATAGAATTGTGTTTGCAAGCGCAGGCGTGCTTATCTCGATATAGCCGAGCTTTGTGAGCTCCTTGCGTATGAAGGTCTTGAGCGTTATGAAAAGAGTAAGACCGTTATTGTGCCAATACACCATGCCGGGGGAGACTTCTTGGAAGCTAAACAAATCGAGCTTCTCGCCTATTATCCTATGGTCGGTGTCTGGCAGTCCGCCAAAGTCGCTCTTTTTGAGCCGAGTGTGGAGCTCATCTTCAGACATTGACTCTGTGCCGCGCGCTGCTTCTATCTTATCGTGCGCAGCCTTCTTTTCTCCTTTTGGCATAAAGCTCCATTCTCTATCTTTGAGCAAGTATAAATAATTATACAATCGCAACACAAGTGTGAAGATAAGCAAGTTTCAGATAATTGTTCCTGCCTTGATTGTAATTGTTGCCCTAGCCTACCTGCTAATGCAGCAACCTGTGCCCTCAAAGGTTAGCTACTCACACTTTAGCGTAGGCAACCGCAGCTTTGCAATAACCTACGTTGCATCTAACTACTCTCAGTGGACAGAGGGCCTTATGAACAAAACCGTGACAAACTCGACTTTCGAGCTTTTCGTGTTTCCGAATCCTTCTATATATCCTTTCTGGATGAACAACACCTACACCAATCTAGATATGTTGTGGGTGAATGGGTCATCTCATGGTGGCAAGGTAGTATACATTCTCAAGAACGCCCCAAGCTGCCTGAAGGCTAACTGTCCT
>JAGWHG010000033.1 GCA_028866975.1 Microcaldota archaeon
TGTTTATAGTGGGGTTTCATGGGCTTTATCTCGGAGTTCAAGGAGTTTTTGAAGGACTACAAGGTGGTGGGGGTCGCTGTGGCATTCATAATGGCGGCGGCAACAACAACGCTGGTACAGTCTCTTGTCAATAACATGATAATGCCAATTATCGGAATCTTCATTCCAAACGGGGCCTGGCAGAGCGCGACAGTGGCAATAGGATCTGCGACAATCGGGTGGGGCTCTTTCCTCTCGGCGCTCATAAACTTCATCGTGATTGCGCTTGTGATATTCCTAATTGTAAAGTTCGCAATCCGCAATGACAAGCAGAAGAAGTGACTAACTATTCGATTTCCTTGTATAGGAAGGAAATAATGAGCAGCGCTATGACTATAAGGTGTATCGCTGTGCAGTACAGGCATATCTTGCCAAGGGTGTATTCCGCCCACCAAAAGTAGAATAGCGTGAAGAACCCGATTATGGCCCAGTACTGGCCCAATTCTATCTTCTTGTAATAGAACAGCCCGATCAATACGGCGAAGAATACAATGCCAAGAGCAGAGCTTGGAATTATGCCGAAAATCGTGGCGAACGGGCTGCTAAGCACCGTGCCGCAATCCACAACGCCGACTGTCGGGCAGTATACTGGGACGGCCTCGGTGTAGTGCGATATCGTTAGATAAATGGAAATGAGCAGGCCGAGCACCGCAAGGCCGTACTGAAGTTTCTGCATTGTGTCGAGCCCCATCGCAACACTATGTAAACGACTCTATCCTTTTTATGTATGATGCAGAGCAGACGCTTGCAGGCGTGTTGTTTGTCGCCTTGCATATCTGCGCAGTTATGAGGTTCGCAGATCCGAGGATCGACTGGGCGGTGGTTGAATTCTGGACCGCAAGCTGCGCGGCAACCTGGCTCCAGTTCATGTTCTGAAGGATCTGCGGCGAATATGTGGAGCCGCTTATCGTGCTCTTGTTTGCAAAGTCGATGAATGGTATCGAGCCCGAAGGGTTCAGCGCAGTCGTGATGCTATTCTCCGTGCCGTTCAACGTCTGCAGTGGCGGATATGTCCCGTTGACGAACTTGTTGGTCACAATCTCCCTTGCGACGAAAGTTATGTAGCTGCTCTGGTACGTCGAGTTGTAGAATGTGAACGTCGCCGTGTCCGGATAGACGTCCGTATGGCTAGAAGTCATGTAGTGAAGATTCGAGAATGTCCCAAACCTCATCAACGCTATTATGACCGGCCATCTCTCTGCTGCGCAGTACGGGCAGTATTCCGCGCCGACATAGAGTATCTCCGGCTTGCCATTGAGCACAAGTGTGCTCTTTGCGCTAACATGCTGCGGCGAACCGCCGGAGCTGCCGATGCCGATTTGCGCAAGTGTGCTGTTCGATACCGCAAGGGCGCCAAGCACGCTAGGGCTTGCCAAAACATCGTCAAAAGCAGCCAGCTTGTTGTCTCCAGAGCCAAGAGCGCTGGTGACTAGCAGCACAACTATGAGTATTCCGATGGCAACAACGATTGCAATCTTGCGCTTGTCCATGAAAACCAAACAATCGTTCAGCTCAGGCTCATCTCGATCTGCACCGAGTCAGGCACGGGTATTCGCATGACCTGCCTCAACGCCTGCTCGCTGCCGTCTATCCAAACAACCCACTTGTGTATCCTCATCTCCCAGTGGTCGAATGTGTGCGAGCCGTCGGCATTGTGCGCCTTTCGCGTCGCCACCTTGAGCTTTCTTGTAGGCAGAGGAACAGGGCCCTTGAACTTGACGCCAACAGTCTTTGCGATCTCGACGATCTGCCGAGCTATCGCGCCAACTTCCTTGGCGTTCTTGCTTATTATCTTGATTTGTGCTACAGGCAGGCAATCACATCTGCTTCTTGACCACGTCGAGGACTACTCCAGCTGCGACCGTCTGACCCATGTCCCTGATGGCGAACCTTCCGAGCTGAGGGAAGTCTGTGTACTTTTCGACCACCACCGGCTTTGAAGGCTTGATCTTGACTATTGCGACATCGCCGTTCTTGATGAACTCAGGGTTCTTCTTAAGAGTCGTTCCAGTCTTAGGGTCCTTCTGCTCAACAATCTCAGTTATCGTAGCTGCGAGCTGCGCTGTGTGTATGTGGAAGACCGGCGTGTAGCCAGGAGCGATTGCAGTCGGGTGGTTTATGACCACGATCTGCGCTGTGAACTCCTCTGCAACTGTAGGAGGGCTGTTTGAAGGGCCGACTACGTCTCCCCTCTTGATCACGCCCTTGTCGACTCCCTTTATGTTGAAGCCGACGTTGTCTCCAGGGCCAGCGCTTGTGAGCTGCTGGTGGTGCATCTCGATGCTCTTCACGTCAGTCTTGACGTTGGAAGGCATTATGATTATGTTGTCTCCAGGCTTCATGACACCCGTCTCGACCCTGCCGACCGGGACCGTGCCGAATCCGGATATCGAGTAGACATCCTGCAGCGGCAGCCTCAGCGGCTTGTCCGTAGGCTTAGGCGGAAGCGTTAGCTTGTCTAGGGCCTCAAGTAGCGTAGGTCCCTGGTACCATTCCATCTTCGGGGACTTTGCAGAGACGTTGTCGCCCTGTAGTGCCGAATAAGGTATGAACACGACCTTGCTGACATCGTAACCGATTGTCTTGAGCAGGGTGCTGATCTGGGTCTTCATGTCCTCGTACTTTACCCGATCGTATTCTATTGCGTCTATCTTGTTTATTCCGACGATGAGCTGCGTAATTCCCAGCACCTTGGCAAGGAATGCGTGCTCTCGTGTCTGCGCCTGCACTCCGTCCTTTGCAGAGAGTACAAGAACTGCGGCATCTGCCTGGGATGCTCCTGTAATCATGTTCTTGACGAAGTCCTTGTGCCCTGGTGCGTCTATGATTGTGAAGTAGTAGTTCTGGCTCTTGAACTCCTTGTGGTTCACGTCGATTGTGATACCCCTTTCCCTTTCCTCCTTGAGCGAGTCCATGACGAAAGCGAACTCAAAGGTCGGCTTGTTGAACTTTGCTGCCTCTTCCTTGAGCTTCTTGAGATCCTGCTCGCTGACTGCTTTAGTCTCGTAGAGAATCCTTCCAACTGTTGTTGACTTGCCGTGGTCGACGTGTCCTATGAAAACTATGTTCATGTGCGGTTTTTCTGCCATTTATTTCACCATATAAGCGTAACTGACTGAAGAGAGAATTGAGAACTCTGCCCCCAGAAATTGCTCATAGTTATTTATGCGGGATAATATTTAAATCTTGCTATGCCTTTGTCGAGAGCGCCCCTATTGCCGTTTCTGGGCCAAAAATCCATCCATTACCATGCCTTTTAGGCTGGCAAGGTCGTCTTGGTTGAGTTCGCTCCCTGGCTTGTCAAGAAGGATCTTTGCCATGACCCTAAAGTCATTCCTCATGAACTTCTGCGGATCCTTTGATTCCGTCAAAATGGAGCATACCTTTTCGGCAACGTTTTTGAGCGCCGCCTCTTTTTTGAGCAGCGCCTCGTTATTCGGGTTTGCAGCCACGCTCATTTCTATGCCTCTCAGTATTTGTCTGCGACGATAGGCTTCATGTCCCTAAGATCTCGCTCCGCGGCCTTAAAAAGCGCGGCCATTTCTTTTTGCGACATCTTTATGACATGCACATTATTGCCGTATCCCATTTGATCAATCTGTAAGCAGTATCCTTATTTATAAGCTTTGCCCAGCTGTTCGTTCGCTAAAACATGCCTCCTAATATCACGCTCCTCTCCCCGACAAACTCTGCAAACTTCTTTGCATCAAGTATCTTGCTGTCCTTTGTGCGCATGCCTAAATTCTCAATGACCAACCTGTCCGCAGGGCTCATCCCGCCTATCGATATGCTGCCATTCCGTATCTTCCCATTCGCATCGAACATGCCGGCGAGGAACATTGCAGCGAACTCGTTTTTATGCCTGAAAACTTTCGTCTCCTTTGCAAGTATGTCGCGTATCTGCTTTGCTATTTTGGAGTGGAAAAAGTACGCGTGGCGTATGCCACGAGTGTCCTCTATGATTATCTTCTTTGGCTCGACCCCGAGCTTCATCGCGACCTCCACGAAATTCTCTATCATCTCATCTATTGTCGTGTTTATCCCCACCATGCTTCGCTCTCCTTGTTTTGTCTTGCCTGCAAGTCCGGCAATGTAGCATATTTCAGGCGAGAGTCGTGTTGGCATTGAATCAGTTTCGACGCAAAGCAATTTAAGCCCAGCTCTGCTTCGAATTGCCCTGCCTAGGATTTGGCCGCATTGCGCCTATCGCGCACGATCTCCTCCATCATGCGCCTAATGTCCGTGTAAATCAGCCTGGTTTTGGGATTTCCCGAGAAATCATGGAGGCAGTCCACAATCGCCGCACCCGCATCGAGCACCGCCTCTGAAAGTTCCGGATTCTCCCTCTCTTTCTTGAGCAGTTCCTTGATCCCATTGAGCTTGGCAACTGTCGGCTTCACGCCGAGCCCGCTTAACTGCTTTATGAACTCCTTTTCCTTCCTAATCTCGAACCTCTCATTTACCATAGCGTTAATCCGTTTTTGCAATTTAAATATCTCAGTAGCCTGTTCGTTTAAAATGGCTTTATCCTCGTTTGAGAAAGCCCCTGACCATCTCCTCCTTCCTCTTCACGTTCTCCAAAAAGAAGTCGAGCTGCCACTGCTGCTCAAATTCTGTCGCCTTCCATATTTTTTCATTGTATAGCCTGGTGTAGCCCATAAGGCATGCGTTCCCACATACCTCCGAATTGCCCCCGATCTCCGAATTTCCGTGGACGCTCGCATTCTGGAAGATCTTTGCGGTGTCGAACACATTCGCATCTTCGAAAACCTCCGAGTTGCCGAACACTCTCGCATCATCATACACGCGTGCATTGCCGCAAACCTGCGCAAAGCCATACACCTTCGCGTTTCCGAACACCCTTGCGTTCCCGCGCACCCACGACTTGCCAAACACCTCTGCGTTATCGTAAACACCTGCATTTTCGGATACGAGCGCATTGCCGTGCACGATTGCATTGATTCCGATGTAAGCGCTGTCGATGACTTTGGCTGTGCTCTCGACGAATCCGCCAACACTGCCGTCCTTGTTTGCGTGCCTAAAGAAATTCCTTCCGCCAACCTTGGCATGCCTGACGGCGTTGCCGAGCCCTTTCAGCTCGAGAACTGACCTGCACGACGTAAAGTCATTGCTTATAGTAGCAATCATAATTATCCGCTGGATCCCTTCTGCAGAAACAGAACTGACCGTAAGACCTAATTGTCCATGGCCTTTTATAAAGCCTTCTTGCTATTCGTTTAAACCTAAAAAAAGCAATCGAACGAATACCTATTAATGCTATATAAATCCCCTAGACACAGGACAATTATGTCTGGAGTAGGGTTCAAGGGCAGCGACGATAAAGCATTCAAGGAGATGCAGAGGACAGAAAAGAGGGAGATCGATGCAGACGTGAAATTGCTGGAATCTGTAGCCAGGGCATCCAAGGGCGACAGATACAAGCATTCGACTTTAGAGTGCAACATAAATTTTGCGAAGCGCAGGACAAGTCTTTGGCAGTTCTACATCTCGATGGCAAGTTCATCGTGCCTTGGCAGCTTGTATAACTGCGTCCAGCTTGAGAGAAACGAGGAGAAGATAAAGAAGGTGATCCTTGAGGTACATAAGAGAACAAAAGAAAAATTCACAGAGGCGCAGCTCTACAACGAAGTTCGGCAGATATACCTAGATTACGGCTGCAGGTGCGGCTACCCGACCCTAATAGACTGGGATTCTATGAGCAGGATGCCGAAGATGAACGAGTCCGCAGGGCTTAAACTCTCGGACGTGTTCACAGATTGATCTACCTTTTAATCATGCTGTGCAACTTTGCTCGGCTAGAGGCCAAAAAGAAAGTAGCTTGAGGATTCAAAGAACGCAATTGTACGCACACAAAATCAACTTCTAATAAAAGAAGTTTGAGGTGATCTATCCGCAGGTTCCCCTACGGATACCTTGTTATGCCTTACCCCTCCTCATAAAAACTTAGTTCGAATGGTTTGACCCAGCCTCACTAAATCCTCACTTGGATGAGTTGGCAGGCGGTGTGTGCAAGGAGCGGGGACCTATTCACCGCTCGATAGTGACAAGCGATTACTAGGGATTCCAGCTTCATGAGGGCGAGTTTCAACCCTCAATCCGGACTTTGACCAGTTTTAGGGGATTAGCTTCGCATCTCTGCGTTGCAGCCCATTGTTCTGGCCTCTGTATGCCGCGTGTAGCCCGGGAGATTCGGGGCATACTGACGTGCCGTCGACCTTGCCTTCCTCCTGCTTAAACGCAGGCAGTCCCAACAGAGTGCCCAGTTGATCACTCAACCAGT
>JAGWHG010000034.1:0-291 GCA_028866975.1 Microcaldota archaeon
GTAGACTTTACGACTACCTGAAATCCGTTCACAGCAGGCGCAGCAAGCAGGAGTGCAATGGCCAGAACCGCTGCGATCCTTACGCGTATCAAGTCCATAACGATTGTTTTCAAATAGTGGTTTAAATACGTTAGCCAGCATTCGTTCTAAGACTTTGCTGCCAGCACAAAAGGGCCAAAGATACTTTTATAAACCGGGAAACCCAAATTTCAATTGTGAGCATGACAAAAATCACATGGGCCATAGCGCTTAGCGCAATCCTTCTGCTTACGGGCACAGCTTTTGCCGCAA
>JAGWHG010000034.1:301-6321 GCA_028866975.1 Microcaldota archaeon
CCCTTCTCAATATACGATCCGTTCGTGTCATATGTAAACTATCAGTCCAGCGGCCTTACGGCAAGCGTATCATCATGGCACCTCTACGATTCCAACATAGGCTCAAGCAATGCGACCCTATCTTGGAACTGGGGAGACGGCACCTCAAGCAAGGGCTGGCGTTCTGGCCTTGGCCACACATATGCAGCAAACGGAACTTACACTGCAACACTGCTGATGACCGATAACCTCGGAAATAGCTACAACTACGTGCAAGTCCTTCACATCTCGTCGAACAGGACCGCAGAGCCAATGACAATGAACATAAGCATAAACAGGACCGCTCTGATCGTCGCGCCAAAGGGCTCAGTGTTCGATCCAAACCATGGCGTAAATTACCTCGGCCTCACATGGCATTGGGGCGACAACACTACAACATTTGGCTGGCCTAAGAACCTGACCCACACATATCCGGGGCCAGGCAACTACATACTTCTTGCAACTGCGACCGATAATCTCGGATACGTTGGTTCGTACGCAAATCTGATAGTGATAAACCAGACAAGCGCGCAATCGCAGCAGCTCCAAACCCTCTATCCTGGCCAGAGCTTATATCTCTACAACATAACCGTTACACTTGCAGGACTGACACTGCCCGATGGCAACGGAAACAACCAAGCGCTGCTAGAGGTGTATAATAGCGGGCAGCTCACCAACGTTCTCTCAATATCCCCGGATTCTACTGTGAAGGTCGATTCGGGGGGCGTGAATTTCTATATCTATGTGGGCCAGACGTTTTCAGGTCTTAATGGGCAGAAGTGGGCGCAGGTGCAGATAATCTAACTCAGCCCAGGGTTGCAAGTATTCCGTCGACAATTCCCCTCACCCCGACGCCTCCGGTCGCCCTGACCGCGATCCTGTGGCTCAAAATCGGCTTTGCCAAGAACTTCACATCGTCTTTTGTGACGCTGTTTCGCCCTTCGATCAGCGCCTTTGCCTTTCCGCACTGCATCAGCGCGATGTCTGCCCTTGGGCTTGCGCCCATGACCACATGAATATCGGTGCGCGTAGCATTGACGATGTCCGTGATATAGGTAGCGACATCATCTGGCATGTTGATCATCTTCGCCTGCTGCTGCAGCTCGATGATGTCTTGCGTATCGATCACCTTCTCGACTGCGATCTTCTCCTCTCGCTCCTTTATTCGCATCATCTCCCTCTCCTCTTCCTCGCTTGGGTAATCGACATCGATCTTCATTATGAACCTGTCGGCAAGCACCTTTGGCAGCGGCTCTGTGCCCTCTATCCTAAGAGGGTTCTGTGTCGCAAATGCAGTAAATGGCCTTGGCAGCTGCATGTCGCTGCCGCCAATCGTAACCTGACGCTCTTCTAGCGTTTCAAGCAGCGCGCTCATCGTCTTTGGCGGAGCGCGGTTTAGTTCGTCGACCAAAAGTATGTTCGTGAATACGGGCCCCTTCTTAAATGTCGGCGCACCTGTCTCGTCAAGATAAGTGTAGCCGACAATGTCCTTGGGCTCAAGATCCGGCGTTCCCTGTATCCTCTTGAACTCCGCCTGTATCGTGGATGCAAGGGCCTTGGTCATCGTGGTCTTGGCAACTCCCGGCACCCCTTCCAAGAGCGCATGGCCGTTTGCGACAACTGATACGAACATAAGTTCTATAGTGTCGCTCTTGCCTGCGATGTGCTTTTTCATCTCGGTTAGTATCTTGGAATAGGTCAGTTTTGCGTCCAAAAAGGCACCGATATTAGATGGAGCAGAAAGCTTTAATAACTGCTTTAGCCAAATAACAAGGTAGAGGTGCGCAAATGATTGGCAAGGGCCACGAATTAGGAAAACCGGTGACGACATCGCAGGCACTGGAGATACTCGAGGAGCGAAAGAAGGCAGGGGAGCTCGGATACGAGCAGCAGATCTCCGAGGCGCATGCGCAAAAGTACGCGACTCTGAAATCAGAGAAGGCATCGGAGATGGTAGAAGAGCTGCTTGCCACGGGGATAAGTGCAAAGACGGCGGTAAAGGTCGTCGACATTATGCCCGCAAACGAGGCGCAGCTCAAAACAGTGCTTATTTTGGAAGGCAGACCCGTGGAAGAGGATACAACCAAGAAGATCCTCGAAATAGTGAATAAGTTCAGGGGCAAGTAAGCCTCCTGGGCTTGGGATTGGGATATAAATGGAGTTTGAAAAAAAGGAAGAGCTGGAAGAGCATGCTATCGTAATAGACTATCTTCCGACCGGAAAGTCAGGGGCAGTAAGATCCGAGCCCACAGCAATACTTCTAGGGGAGACAAAGTTCACGCTGCTTGAGGCGGTGCCAAAGCCGGGCGTGCCTGTAAAGATCGGCGAGAAGGTGTACATCGGCAAGGCGGAGAGGGAGAAGATCGCGCTCATAAAATCTCGGCTCAATTACAGCGAGCTCACAGAGGCCGCCAGAAACGAGCTGCCAAAGGCGGTATCTGAGATAATCAAGGCAAATCAGCAAAAGTTCGTGGATGTGTTCAACAAGGCAGGTTCGATAAACATACGAGAGCACTCGCTTGAGCTGCTGCCCGGAGTCGGAAAGAAGCACCTGCAGGCGATACTTAGGGCAAGAGAGGAAAAGCCCTTTGAGAGTTTTGAGGACATCTCAAAGAGGGTCTCGCTGCTCCAAGATCCGGTCAAGCTGCTCACTGACCGAATAATAGTCGAACTCAAAGGAGAGAGCAGATTCTATCTTCTTACAAGGCCTTATGGGAAGCCTCACTTTTAAAACTCTTCCGTAAAAATTTGCAAAAATTTTCCCGACACTTTTATAATGATGGTGCGAAGTCCCACATAACATCTTTATATATCAAAAATGCAGCACCTCTACATGGAGCGGCGGATTTATTTAATCATAACGATTACCCTAATTTTATCTATATCTGCTTTTTTATATCTACAACCAAGTTATTTCCTTACTACGACACAACTCACAATAATCTCACCACTCACGGGTATGACGACAGTCGTTCCCATACAAATTACAAACGAAGCAGCAACTCCAGATGGCTCATATGTGCTCAGGCTAACTGGGTATGTCTACATTAAAAACGGCTTTAACATTTCTATAACAAATACGTTGACCAAAAACACAACACTGTTATCTGTGAATGGTCTGGGTCCTCGAGACATTGTGATTGCGCCTAACGGAAAAACTGCATATGTGATATCATTCGGTACCTCCGCAGGTTCCTATGTGTATGTGGTAGATATACCATACAAAAAGGTAACTACAACTATACCCGTTGGTCCTTTCTCAGATGCGGCAGGTATATCAAATAATGGCTCATTGTTGTATGTAATAAATGGGTGCTACGCAACAGGCGGGCATAGTACTATGGGGTGCACTAACAGTATTTCGATAGTAAACACAATGAACAACGAGTTAATTTCTACAGTGTATGCGAACACCTCCTCATTTAGGTGGGCGTATGATTAATGGGTGATAACACGCAGAAAGAAATCATCGCAATTTTAATAGTGGCTGCAGTGATTGTGGTCGCAATCTCGAATCTATTTGCTTTTGGCAACCTTCTCTATAGCTTGCCAGACATGTCAAAAATTGGGGTCCTGGCCGAAAACTATTCCACAACTGCGGTTCCGCATTGCTCAGATACGACTGGCAAACAAACAGCCTTTTGTGTGCAAGTGCTTACAAGAAGAGTTGCAAACCAACTTGTTCCAGGTACAATAATAATATATTATAGAGCATATGATAGCCCAAACGATGCAAGGACATATTTTGATAATTTCTCCTCATTGTCAGACTTCACGTCTAAATCAAGCTACCCTTGGATTGCTCCTTTATTGGTAAATACTACTTATTCTTCCGCCGCATTATTCAAAGTGCCAAATCCTCTAAATTCTACTATATCCATTAGCATGTTTGCAGTAAGAAATAATGTAATTATCGAATTTGATGCATCGAGCGCATTTTCCGATAGAATACTTACAAATTCTACAGGAGTTTTGGGATATAACACTTCCATAATAAACTCTTATGAGTATTACCTAACCAAGGTTACAAACTCTACTCTAAAAGTTGTTTGACGAGTTTATTCTCTGGAAGAAATTTATTTACCTGGCCTTTCCAGATGCCTTTGCGGCACGACAATGTCTCTTGTTGTAGACTTAGAAACATGTATCCTTACAACGTAGGAGTCACCACGCTTCTCAATTATTTTGCCCATTTTGCCCCTATACCTTGGGTGGGGAATATCAGAGAAGCTGCCCTTGGGTACTATCGCCGCTGTGTCGCCTACCTTGAAGTTTTTGATTAGCTTTGTAAGGCCAAGTTTGCTCGGCTTGTGGTGCCTTGCCAGGTGCCTTGTCCTTCCCATAAATAGTCCGTGTGATCTTGCTGCCATATGCTCACCCTATCTATATTATTTATAAAGCCTAAAGCTATATAAATAGCAGTTCGGCATCTATATGCAGTGATTGTTTGGCAAAGGGGAAGGGCATACTTAGACCTGATTTCAGGGTCGAGAACATCGTCGCCAGCGCAGACCTTGGCATAGACCTCGACCTGTACGGCATAGCAAGGGCATCAACAGACATAGACTACGAGCCCGAGCAGTTCCCTGGAGCAATCTGCAAGATAAAGGAGCCGAAGGCAGCGCTCCTCCTGTTCAAGAACGGCAAGATAATCTGCACAGGAGCGAAGACCGAGGCGGACATACGAAGGGCCATAGACCAGATAATAAAGATAGTCAAGGGCCACACGATAACTTACAAGGAGGAGAAGCCGAAGAAGTGATCACTTTTTCTTGAGGCTCGCTGTTGCAAGGCGGTATATTACATAGATCGCCACTGCAAAGACTGCGATTCCGCTCAGAACAACACCGACGCTGTTCGACGCAAGATCATAATATCCGAACAGCATCAGCACGACATCCCAGATGAAGGCTCCGGCAGTCGAGTAGAGGAAGAACTTCTTCTTGCCCATCATGGCGAACCCTGCCGGCAGGCTTATCAGGCCCCTTGCCACAGGTATCAGTCGCGCGATGAAGACTGCGAAGGCACCGTTCCTGTTGAACCATGCATCGAACTCATCGAGCCTTGCCTTGCTTATGTGGAACCTAGCTGCATGCTTGTAGATTACGTCCTTCCCGACATAGTACGCTATGAAGTAGTCTATCGCCATGCCGATTATCCCCGCAACCAGAACCACTGCAAGTGCGGAGAAGAAGTTGAAAGTGCCTTTTGCAGCAAAGAAGCCGATCAGCGGCAGAATAACCTCACTTGGCACTGGCAGAGATGCGTATTCCATCGTCATCAGCAGCAGTATGGCGTAGTAGCCGTACTGCGTCAGCAGTGCGTTCACAACAGAATATGCATTGGTGACAAGGCTCAACAGTGTGGACACTATTGAAAGCATTATGATGAACATGATACAGCTTTTGGAGCCAAAAGCTTTTAACCAGTTTTATGCGATAAAGGCTGCAAAGTTATATATATCAAAATGATACCAATTTGATATAGTGATAATGTGGATATATTAGTAAGACTGGACGGTGCCGTAGCTGCAATACTAAACACGCTCGTAAAGCGCGGAGTTTTCAAGACAAAGTCCGAAGCGATAAGGGCTGGCATACTTGAGCTTGGGAAAGAGTATATACCAACCGAAATGGAGGCAAAGCTTGTTGCGGCTAAGATAAAGAGAATAGAGGCGCAGATTAAAAAAGGGAAGGTCAAGCTTGTGCCTTTGGAGAAGATGGCCAAGGATGTGGGCATCAAGCTTTAATTACTTACGCAAAATTTTGCAAAAAGCTTCGTGCATTTTTAAAAAGCAGAAGAACGACCTATACACCTTATGAATGGTTATGAATATTCTATCTCTTTCTCAGTTCTTGTCCGAAGGCAATTGCTGAAGATTGACAACAGCATACGGGAAAGGCTGATGAAAAGGATTGAACGCATGGAGCATGAGCCTCCTGGTAGGCATCTAATGTACGGCCTTGGCTTCTTTGTTGTCGAAGTAGGCCAGTATCGCGGGG
>JAGWHG010000035.1:0-6049 GCA_028866975.1 Microcaldota archaeon
TTCCCTCCTATAGCTCATGGCGGAGATGTGCCTGTCGAAATATGAAGCTATACCAAAGTGGCTCACGGAACCAATGAGTGTTGCATATCCGAGGGCAACTGTGTAGATTCCGTAGCTGCTAGGGCCTAGGAGCCTTGCGACCGCGATGAACGTTGCGGTTGTTATGAGCAAGGCCAGGAACTTGCCTATGACGCTTGCAAAGAAGGTGCGCGTGGCTCTCCTTCCTATCGATTCCTCTTCAACGTCCATTGGCACACACTTCCATGCTTGTATTTTAAATAGTTTGTCCGTAATAGCTACTTAAACTGATAGTTTCTTTGCACGCAGACTTAAAAGAACTATTTGTGCGCGGACGATCAAATGGAGGAGGGGCAGCACACTGAATTGCACCAGCACCATGAGCACGCGGCAAAGTTCGATCTGCGCAAGGCACTAATCGAATACGCCCCCATACTTATACTATATCTAATAATAGCGCTCGTCGTGTTCTGGCCGCTGGTCCTAAATGCCGCAAGCACAACGGTAAACGGCGCAGGAGACCTATACCAGAACCTATGGAACCTCTGGTGGGTCAACTATGCGACATTCACTTTGCATACCTCGGCATACTTCACGCCGATGCTCTACTATCCTGTGGGCGCAAGCCTAGTCACACAGACTCTCTCGCCAATTGCAGCATACGTCAGCCTGCCGTTCCAGGCAGTGAGCCTTGCATTCGGCTACAACATCGTCCTGCTACTCGACTTTATGCTCTCGGGCTTTTTCATGTACCTGCTTGCCGACTACCTTGTGAAGAACAAGTACGCGGCATTCATAGCAGGAACTGTATTTGCATTCGCGCCGATGCACATGGCGCAGGCGCTATCGGGCCATCTGAACTGGACAAGCATAGAGTTCCTGCCCATTTTCATACTCTTCTTTTTGATGATGATCCGCGACAAGAAGCTGATCTATTCGCTCTTCGCCGCGATAGCATTCGTCTTCCTGCTGTTCATGGGCGATCCTGAGCAGGGGATAATAACCTCAGTATTCGCATTCATCATCCTGCTCTACTATGCCCTCGCAAAGAATCTGCGCTCAGAGATACTAAACATAAAGTTCGCGATGTCTTTGGGTGCATTGGTCGTTCTTATCTTGGTGATAGGCTCGCCATTTCTGCTTCCAATCTCATCTGCGTTCGGCAACGGCGTGCTCTCAAGCGCCAGCTCGCAGCTCAACGACATCTCGCACAACATGCTCTGGAGCGACCCAGTCGCGTCTTTTCTGCTTCCAAGCCCTTACAATAACATATTCACTCCTCTATCTGGCTCATACTTCTCGATATACTCAATAGACGCCACCGAGAGGGTGTCGTATCTTGGCTACATCGCTCTTGCACTTGCAGCAATTGCGGCTTGGCATGACTACAAGAAGAACAAGCTGTCCCACACTGCGATTTGGATTATCGGCGGCATAATCTTTGGCTGGCTGGCTCTGGGTCCATATGTCCAGTTCGGCAACCTGGTTTCATCCGGAATACCTTCGCTCTATCTGATCTACAAGGCGATACCGTTCTTCAACATAATACGAGAGCCTGCAAGATTCGACATGATACTAACTCTGTGCATGGCGGTCCTTGCCGCATACGGCTTTAAGGCGCTCGCAGAGGGCGTGAAGGCAAAGAGGCCGGAGAAGCTGCACATAGAAAAGCAGTACGCTGCAATAGTGGCATTCCTGATAATAATAGAATATGCGGGATTCCCGCTCACTGCGTCATTCATCGGCGCACACTTCCTAAATGTGCAGATACCTCTCGCCTACAAGCAGCTAGGCGCCTTGCAGGGCAACTTCACCGTGCTGCCGATCCCTGCGATACAGAACGCAAGCAACATACAGCCGGAGCTCTACTTGGGCCGCGCGATGTACTATCAGACTGCATATCACAGGCCGATACTCACCGGCTACACCTCAAGGGTCAACGAGACCGAGCTTCTTCCAGTATACACAATACCACTTGCCGGCGCGGCAAGCAACCTGGAGGCCGGGCAGGGCTTAACTTATGCCTCGCCAGTCAATGAGAACTACTCAAACGTCACGGCATTTTGGCTCTACAACGACAAGGTCGCTTTCATAGCCGTCGATAGGTCAGCATACAACCTCACGCAGCAGCAAGAGCTCTTCAACTATTTAGTATCGGTATACGGCCAGCCGGTATACCAGAACCTCTCCGCGCCATACCCTAACAACAATGTCGTGATATTCTCGACTGCAAACGCAACGCAAAGGGTGGGAAGCACAATGGTCGCATACGCTGCAGGGCCATGGGTGCAGGGATATTCGCTGTGCGCAAGCCAGTTCACATGCAACGCAACATTTGGCCAGGCATGGTGGGGGCTCAACGTTAGGGCGATAGACGTATACTCTCCTGCAAACGCGACAGTGTCGATGAATTTCGTGGCGCAGGGCTATCAGAGCTCGATGCCGGTTTATCTATACCTCAATTCAATCTCTGGCATGGTCGATAACATAACCGTCTCGACTGCGCCTGCAAGATACAATCTCACGCTGCAGCTATCGAAAGGGGTAAACCAGGTGTTCTTTGCGACGCAGAACACAACGAGCGCAACGTCACCTCTGAGCGCATATCTTAACGTCGGCATAAGGAACGTTACTTTCAGGGCAAGATAATTGCAAAGGCGCCTTCGTCATTCGACTTTCTTGTAGACAATCTTTATAAACTCCCCACAGTATACTAACAACAGTTGCGCAAAACCTTACGGCGACTTGCGCGGCAAAAATGGGAGTGGTAGAAATGGAAACAAACCTTAACGAAGGGGAGACGTACGACATGAGGGTTGCGGCAAAGAATCCGCACGGCGAAGGGATAGGCAAGATAAACGACCTCATAGTGTTCATCAAGAACACAAAGACGAGGATCGGAAAGAGCTATCGCGTCAAGATCACAAAGGTGTATAGGACGTTTGCGTACGCCGAGTCGGTCGACGGCAAGCCTTTTATAGGTAATGGTAGCCTTATAATGTAGAAGGGAGTTTTCAGTTTTTTTATTTAATTTTTCCAGTTTTAATTCTGTTTAGGTGGCCAAAATATGGACTACAAGGAATATTCAGAGAAAATACTGAAAGGCACTACTACTGTCGGACTAGTATGCGGCGATGGCGTTCTGCTCGGGGCAGACTCGAGGGCGAGCATGGATACGTTCCTTGCAAGCAGCGAGGCCGTCAAGGTCAATCGGATCGACAACAACCTCGGCATGACAATAGCAGGAGGGGTCGGGGACGCAGAATACGTGGTCAAGGTGCTCAAGGCGCAAAACGAGCTCTTCAAGATGAACGAGAACAAGCCTCTCTCGCCGACAGCAGCAACATCGCTGCTCTCAATCATACTTCAGGAGAACAAGATGATGCCGTTCTTCGTGCAGCTCCTTCTCGGAGGGATGAACAACGGGACACCTGAGCTCTACAGCCTAGACATGATGGGCGGCTACATAAAGGAGTCGAAGTTCACATCAACCGGCAGCGGATCTCCGGTCGCTCTTGGATACCTAGAAGACGTGTACAAGAAGGACAAATCAACGCAGGAGATGAGCAAGCATGCAGTCAAGGCGCTCAAGATTGCGATGAAGCGAGACACCGCCACTGGAGACAGGATACACTTGGCAGTGATAACGAAGGCGGGCTACAAGGAGTACACGAAGGAGGAAGTCGAGGAGCTCGCCAAGTAGGCGTTTTGCGATTGACCAGTCAAATGCAGTTTGTGGCTTAGATGACTAATAAGTCCAGTAAATTCCTAAGAAAGAGAAAAAGACAGTTTTAGTGATACCTTGGAAGAGCAGCAGAAGGAAAAACAAGAAGCAAAGCACGTTCTTGAGAAAATAGAGGAGCTTATCCCTAGCGACGCAGGGTTCATCAAGGCCGAGTACGAAGGGCCCGACATTGCGATATACGTAAAGGACATAGCAAGGATCTTTAGCGATGAGAACATCGTCAAGGGCATCAGCGCGACCGTCAAAAAGAAGCTCATAGTCAGAAGCGAAGGGGCAAAGCTCTTGGACCCAGAAACCGCCAAGAGAAAGATAATCGAGATCGTGCCAAAGGAAGCCGGCATAAACGAGGAGGGGATAAGGTTCATACCGGAGTTCAGCGAGGTCTTCCTCGAGGCGCTCAAGCCCGGGCTTGTCATAGGCAAGGGCGGATCGACACTAAAGCAGATAGTCATAGAGACCAAGTGGGTGCCTAGGGTCTATAGGACGCCGACGATGAACAGCGACGTCATCAAGGGGGTTCGGCAGATGCTGCTGCAGGAGAGCGCTTTTAGAAAGAAGTTCCTCACCGGAGTCGGCAAGAGGATAAATCGGACGATCCAAAAGAGCGAGTGGATAAAGGCTACGGCCCTTGGAGGATTTAGGGAGGTCGGAAGAAGCTCGCTGCTAATCGAGACGAATCACTCAAAGGTGCTTATCGATTGCGGACTGAGCCCAGAGCCGTCGGTCAAGGGGCTGGATGCAAACAAGGGCACCGATGAGAACAAGGCGTTCCCGTACCTCGACAGCGCAAACATCACGATTAACGACATAGACGCGGTCATACTTACGCACGCGCACATGGACCATACAGGTTTCGTTCCTTATCTTTACAAGTTCGGATACGAGGGTCCGGTGTACTGCACGCCTCCGACAAGAGACATTATAGCGCTGCTTCACTTCGACTACCTAAAGCTCGTGCAGAGAAGCGGTGGGACCCCGCTCTACGATGAGAAGGACGTGCGAAAGATGCTTTCGCACATAATCACAAGGGATTACCATGAAGTCACCAACGTGACAGACGAGATAAAGCTTACATACCATAACGCCGGCCACATACTCGGAAGCAGCAGCGTCCACCTCCACATCGGAGAAGGTCTCTACAACATAGTGCACAGCGGCGATAACAAGTTCGGCTTCACAAGGCTGCTGGATCCTGCCGATACCAAGTATCCAAGGATCGATTCGCTGTTCATCGAGAGCACGAACGGGTTCCACAGCGACATAACGATAAACCGCCAGGAGGCCGAGATGAACCTGATCAACGCGATAAGCAGGGCGATACAAAACGGCGGCAAGGTGCTAATACCGCTCTTTGCCATAGGAAGGGCGCAGGAGATCATGCTGGTTTTGGAAGGCTACTTTGCGAACAATCCAAAATACAAGCTCGATGCGCCGATATACCTCGACGGCATGCTGCTCGAAGCAAGCGCAATACACACCGCATATCCGGAGTACCTAAAGGCAGGACTACAGCACAGGATACTTAGCAACCGCTCACCGTTTGAGAGCGAGATATTTGAGATAGCAAAGGGCGAGAGGGCAGAGATAATAGACAAGGGTCCTGCCGTAATACTTGCAAGCGGCGGAATGATGAACGGCGGCGTGAGCGTGGAATACTTCAAGGCGATGTCTGAGGATCCAAAGAACCTTCTGCTGTTCGTCGGTTACAACAGCGTCTCCTCGCTTGGAAGGAGGATACAATCGGGAATCAAGGAGGTTCCGCTGCCAAACGAGGACGGCAAGCTGCAGAGCTACAAGGTCGGAATGCAGGTGCAGAACCTCGAAGGATTCTCCGGTCACAGCGACAGGCGCCAGTTGATGAGTTTCATCGAAAACATAAGGCCGACGCCGAAGAAGGTTTTCACGATGCACGGGGAGGAATCCAAGTGCGAGGATCTTGCCCGCGGGGTATCGAACAGGCTTCGAGTGGAAGCAAGGGCCCCGATGAACCTAGATACGATTAGGTTCAAGTAATCTTATTTGAGCTGATCGGGAACTTGATCTCGCTGCCCCACGCAAAACCCGTCCTCTCAAGGTCCTTTTCTATCTTCCTAACCACTTTGCTTTGGGTGCCTGTGCCCCTCGCTTTCCTTAGGTCCCTCTCGAGCTCTATTATCACGCCAAGCCTTATTGCGGTCATCGCATTGAGCTCTTCGTGCGACACCTCGACCTTGTTCTGCCTCAGCCATGTAAATGCTGCGTCAGAAGATACCGTGGTTAGCGGAACGGCCCTCTCGCTGAAAAACA
>JAGWHG010000035.1:6059-6312 GCA_028866975.1 Microcaldota archaeon
CACTGTGACCTGCCGTCGTCGCCGAACATCGCAAGCACGAATTCGAGCGGTTTTGTGTGCTTAAAATATGCTATGTGGTCGCTTGCCGTGTCCTTCATTACGCGAGGCTCAATGTCACCATCAACATGCGATAAGGTCGTGCCAAGAATTCCCATGAACTTGTCCATCGCCTCCTGCGTCTTGGCCTTCTCTATGTTGTTTGTGCTGCGATGATACCTCTTTACTATATCGAACATCGCCATGTATTGCATGT
>JAGWHG010000036.1 GCA_028866975.1 Microcaldota archaeon
ACTATTAGCAAGACAGATTTTGGCTTTTTGTCCTGGTTCTTCTTGGCCATGAGCTCCGCTGCTTTCTTGACGTCGTCGAGCACAGAGCTGACCAGTTCCTCGCCGTCCTCAACCTTTGCGTTTATCATCTCCTCGTCTACGCCGGGCCACTTCTCTAGCGATGAGAATGTATCGTTGCCAAGCTTGTGCCACATCTCCTCAGACACGTGCGGCGCAAGAGGCTGCAGCATGAGCACGACGTCCTGCAGGTATTCCTTTAGCACCACCCCATTGTTTCCTCCCCGCTCGAAATACCTCTTTAGCTCTATAACGGAGTTGAACAGCACTTCTGTTGCAAACTCCCTAAGCTCCAAAGATTCCATCGCATCGGTCAACTTTTGTATCTTCCTGTTGAGTTTTGAGTACAGCCAGTAGTCTATGTGCCGCAGCTCCCCTGCCTCGTAAGTCTCGACATTTTCGATTATGCCGTTTATGTACTCCAATCTCTCCTTGACTCCGTTGAGCGACCTCTCGCTGTATTCGGAGTCGCTGAACAGATCGGCGCTTGTCAGCTCCACAACCCTCAGCGGGTCTATGCCGTGCTTTTGCGCGACATCCATCAGCGGCAGGATGTTTCCAAGGCTCTTGCTCATCTTCTCGCCCTCCATCATCACAAAGCCGTTGACCACTATCTGCTTGGGCCAGTATGCCTTATCGAACACCGCCGCGTGGTTGAAGATGTACATGGTAAGATGGTTGAATATGAGGTCTGGGCCCGAATGCCTCGATGTGTCCTTGTACCAATATTCGAACGAGTCCCTGCATCTCTTGATTGTCTCGTAGTCGATTCCTGTGGACTTTGATACCGAATCCGCATCGCCCTTGCCGAGGTAGACGAAGTCGAAGAATTCCGGCGTGAGCTTCTCTATGCCGATGTCGCGGACTATGTGCGCTATGGTGTAGAACGACATATAGATCGTCGAGTCAGAGAGAGATTCTATTATCAGCTTCTTGTCGAGTGGGAAATGGGTCCCCAGCCCTTGCGCCCTCGCCACTGCCCGAAGGTCTATCCAATCTATCGCAGCGGCAAGCCCGTTCCTGGCCCTCTCTGGCAAAACGCGCATTGCAGCGAAGGCCTCTTTTGCATCCGCCTTCCACTTTTCGTCGCCGTAATTTAAGAACCACTGGTTGTCAACAGTCTTTATCACGACATCATATCCGCACCTGCACTTGACTGGCGCATTCTGTATGATGTATATCATCATCGCCTTCTTCTCCTCAATTAGCTTCTTTTTTATCTTCTCCCTAGCTTCCGGTTCGCTCATCCCTTCGTATCCTTTGACCAGCATCTTGCCCCAATGCGACTCTTCTCTGTACTGCAGCTTTGTCGCAAACTCGAGCATGTCGTTTATCGCATTGACATCGGTGTGCAGCACTTCGAGGTACGCAAGAGCCGGAATGTCCACATGGACCGGCTTTGCCTCCCCAACTGCGACATCGCTAAGCGACTTTCCTATCTCGACATCGATTATCTTCTTGTACTTTATGTCCTTCAGATCGTAGCCCTGCGCCCTGAGCCTTTCAAGCGCAGCGTAGTCGAACGGCGCATGGGCAGGCACGCTCATGACTATTCCCGTTCCAAGGGCCTCCTTGACAAAATAGCCGGGAAACACCGGAACCATCTCTCCATTGAACGGGTTTATGCACTTCTTGGCCAGCAGCTCCTTGCCTGTCGTCTCGCTTATGAAATTGACTGGCATCTGATATGAAAGAGTGTTTGCAGCTGCGCCTGACAGGTAGAGCTTCTCGCCCCCGACATCGGCAAGCACGTACCTTGCATCCTCCTTGACAAAGATGTTTGTAACCCCGTCGAGCGTCTCCGGCCTGTATGTGCTGCACACAAAGCTTGCATCCTCCCCATCGACCTTGAACTTGATCGCGGTCTCCTCTTCAATGTCTGGCTCGACATCGTGCTGCGTGTCGTGCATGCCAACGGCATTGCCATCGTTTGGGCACCACCCAACAGGGTGCTTGCCCTGAACCAGCAGCCCCTTCTTGCTGAGTATGCCAAACTGCCATTCTATGAACTTTGAGAACATCGCTTCCGTAGAGACAAACTTCCTTCGCCAATCAACGCTCAGCCCACCGACATGCATGTCGCGCTCGATCACGGTTGTGAAATAGTTTGCTATGTACTCTGGATCGACCATCTTCTTTATCTCGGAGTCTGGGATGTGGAAAACCCCGAGCTCGTCTATGAGCTCTTTTTCATTTCGCTGTATCCTCTTGGCAAACGCTAGGACCGGAGTGCCGGTGCCATGGAATGCCATCGGAAAGAGCACATTGTAGCCTCGCATTCTTTTGTATCTTGCAAGGATGTCGGCTGTGCCATATGTTCGCAGGTGGCCTATGTGCAGCGCGGTGTTGACATAGGGGAATGCGGCAGTGACTAGATATGGTTTTTTGTCACTGGGCTCTGATTCGAAGACCTTTGCCTTCGCCCACTCATCCTGCCACTTGGCCTCTATGCTCTGATAGTTTAGCAAATCAGCACCAAAAATCGAATACCTATTGAGTTGGTAAAGATAATAAACATAGTCTTTTATTAGTGAGTTAGAAATTCTAATCATGCCACTGTTCCCATACCATACCTATCTCACGGTACTGGTACCTGCGATAATAACATTCGCAGTCACGTTCTACGCTACAAAGTTCATAATAGATTATTTCTATGGCGCTGGCGTCATAGACGAGGACCACAACAAGGCAAAAGTGATCAAGCTTCCAAGCAGCGGCGGCGTGGCAGTCGCATTCGGAATAATACTTGGCGCACTTGCATACACTTTCGGTGGGTCGTTCCTGTTCAATCCCCTGGTCAATGTATCGGAGCTGCTCGCAGCGTCGCTATCGATAATACTGATAACCTTCGTAGGGTTCATTGACGATATAAACGTCGGAACGAAAAGAGTCGTCGGCACGGATCTCAAAAGGTTGAAAGTGGGCCTAAAGCAGTGGCAAAAGCCCCTGCTGACCGTCGTTGGCGCAATACCTCTAATGGCGATAAACGCTGGAGTTAGCACGATCAGCATACCGCTTTTAGGCATAGTCGATTTCGGGCTCATCTATCCTATACTGATACTTCCGATTGCCGTAATATTTGTGTCAAACGCCTTCAACCTGCTGGGCGGATTCGATGGCCTGCAGAGCGGCATGGCAACAATAACCGCACTCGGGCTTTTGCTATATTCGACATTCTTCGGCACATACATTGCCGCGCTGCTCAGCGCAGTTCTGTTCGCAGCGCTGCTGGCATTTTGGCCGTTCAACAAATACATGGCAAAGATAATACCTGGCGATAGCTTCACCTACTGCGTAGGCGGAGCGTTCGTTGCGATAATGGCTCTTGGCAATGCCGAAGCCTTCGGCTTTATAATCTTCATACCCTGGCTCGTGGAATTCTTTTTGCACCTGCGCGGCAGGTTCCATGTCTCCGACCTAGGAATAAGGCAAAAAGACGGAACGTTTAGGTCAAAGTATGGAAAGAAAATCTACAGCCTAACGCACGTTGCAATGAACATCAAGCCGATGAAAGAATACGAAGTATCGAACTGGCTGATGGGAATAGAGGCGATGTTCGTGGTGCTTGCTTTCCTGCTGCAGTTTGCAGGCCTTCTTTAGAATTATTCGCGCTCGGTCAGCAGAATATCTGATTTCTTTATCAGCTTGTTTCTTCCGGCGTGCTTTGCAAAGCTAAGTGCCCTATTTGCAATCTTCTCGGTCATCCTCTCGAGCTCCTGCTCGAGGTCGACTACGGCATCCTCGGAGATGAACTCCGCGCCAGAATCCTTCATCAGCTGCTCTATATCGTAAAGACTAAAACCCCGTTTTCCCATGAATTTACCCCCAAGATAAATCGGTGAGAGTAGCTTGGCATGGAAGATTTAAAAAGAGTCCGCATCGCATTTGAGTAGTGGCAGTTATGTTTTCTTCGGAAGATGCGCAAATTCGTCCGAAAGCTGCTTTTGCAGCTCCTCTGTGCTTGCGTACTCGATCACCTTTTTCATCACTGGCAAGCCTGCGGCAAGCGATGATGCCTTGCTGCCTTTTTTGAGCAGCCCGATGACAGGTATGCCGTATTCCACAGCCATCTCAAGCTGTACGCCGAGGCCTGTTGCCGGGGTTGTCACCTCTGCAATAAGCAAATCGCATTCGCTTATCACATTTTTCATAAATTCGTAGTGTTCGGATGGCGTTTTGTCGGAATCCCAAAAGTTTGGATATGTGCAGACAACATCACCAAAATATTTTTTCGAGAATGCAACAATGCTTTTGTAGAAAGGAATTGTATCTTCGCTGGCAAGTTGTTTTGGGCCCATTATATAAACTTTCATTTAGGTCATCTCTTTAGCCCACTTACTATTACAGAAATTTCTTATCTAATGCGATTAGACGTATATAATGCTTTTCACATTTAATTGCAAATCGTTTGCCGTAAATCTTTATCAACTTCTTACCAAGAAAAATTCTGCCGCTTTCATCTAATTTTCTTAAATCCCTCATTTTATCACACTTCAATAAGTATCGGCTCAAGCCCCTTCTCAAGTATCAGGTTCTCAAAGACCCTGCCTATCTGCAAGGTGCGCTTCTTTGTTATGCTATAGCTTTTATTGTTCATGTGCATCTCATCGAGCCTGATAAAGAACCAGCCCATGTTGCTCATCCTCCATGCCATAAAGGTCGGAAGCCTTGCGTTCTGCTCCCACTTCTTTAGCGAATCGTACTTGTCGTGCTCTATGCTTATGGCCGGGCTGTCCCATGCCTTGCACTCAAAGGCAAACCCCTTGCCGTCTTTGATGACCAAAATGTCCGGGCTGACCGAGTTGACCCCAGAGCCTGCGCTGCGGATCACAGAGTACCCGAGATCAAAGAACCTGTTGAGGAGCTCCCTTTCCCCTCTTGCTCCCTTGACATACCGATTCAACCAATCGCCGTATCTAGTATGTTGTATATATTAATATTTCTATTGCTTAATTTTTACATAGGATACGACATGAATGCATAATTTAGTCATATGTAGCAAGGTGTAATAATGGAAATTTATACTGAAGTTTCATCGTTTGTCGAGGGCGAACGGGCTGTTCGTCCCGAATCTAAGTAAAGCTACACACTGACTAGTTTTTGCGATCCATGCGTGCCTTAGATGATAGCATGGCAAAGACATACCTAGATATAGTAAAGTACCTGATAGCAGCTGATTTCTCGATCGATGGCCTGGTTGACAAGCCAGACATTATCGGTGCGGTTTTCGGACAGACAGAAGGTCTGCTCGGCGACGAGCTCGATTTGCGAGAGCTTCAAAAGAACGGCAAGATCGGAAGGATAGAAATCGACATGGCCCAAGGCGGCAGCAAGACATATGGTAAGCTTAGGCTTCCCGCATCCCTTGACCGAATTGAGACCTGCATACTCGGCGCTGCCGTGGAGTCGGTCGACAGGGTAGGTCCTTACGAGGCACGATTCAAGGTCGAAAAGGTAGAAGATACAAGAACCGAGAAGCGCAGAAAGCTGCTTGAGAGGGCAAAGGAACTCCTCAAGACGTTGCTCACGACCGGCATGCCGGATAGCAAGGAGCTATCAGAGCTTGTCAGCGCCGATGTCAAGCTTGCAGAGATTACCGAGTACGGCCCTGAGAAGCTTCCTGCAGGCCCTGACATCGAAAAGGAGCATGAGGTGATACTCGTTGAAGGTAGAGCAGATGTTCTCACTCTTCTAAGAAACGACATAACCAACGCGATTGCGATCGGCGGAGCAACCTCAAACATACCAAAGACGCTCATAAGGCTGTGCAATGAAAAGGAGGTCACAGTCTTCTTAGATGGCGACAAGGGCGGCGACATGATATTGCGAAGCCTGCTCAGCGTCGCTCCAGTCGACTTCGTAGCAAAAGCGCCAGAGGGCAAGGAGGTTGAAGAGCTGCAGCGAAAGGAGATAATCAAGGCTGTGAGGTCCAAGGTGCCGCTTGACCAATATCTTTCGGTCAACAAGACCGCAAGGCCGCAGACGATGATGAACCAGCGAAGGCCGATGCCCTCAAGGCCAGCACCCCAGTCCATGCCTGCGCAGCAGATGAAGCCGCAGATGGTGCGCCCAGAGCCAAGGCAGAGCGTTGGCCTTGAAGACCTCGACGACGAGCCGCAGGGCCTGCCAAGAATCGAGAGCGAGCCGATATCTAGGCCTCAGACCAAGACGATGTTCAACACGCAAGTCGAGATGCGACCACAGGTCGCAAAGCCTGCGAT
>JAGWHG010000037.1 GCA_028866975.1 Microcaldota archaeon
ACTGTTCTTAGTGGTGGATTAAGTCAGGCCTATATTAATTATTTTAACTTTGCTGGCCGTTCTTATCAGGTTATTCCTCAAATCACGAGGGAAAAAAGACAAAACAGTGATCAAATATTAAATTATTACTTTAATACCTCGAATGGAATATATTTATTATGAAGCGTGCTGCGATACAATTCATCCGCGGCGAGCCGGCGCTCCTGATAAGAAAGCAGCGCACTGTGGTCATCGGCGATCTGCACATCGGCGTGGAACTTGGGCTCGGCACGCAGGGCATACACGTATCGAATGCTTCGCAGCGCCTGGCGAGTAGGATAAACAGCCTTCAGGACATGTGCGGCGCGAGGTCGCTTGTGTTTCTCGGCGACATAAAAGAGAGCATCGGCCACCCGACAAAAGAAGAAGCGGATGCGATTCGCATATTCTTCAGGGCGCTTAGCTGCAAAAAGATCGGCATTGCAAAGGGCAACCACGATGCCAACCTTAAGGAGATCGTCGCAAGCCTGGGTTTGGATATAGAAATGGGAAAGGAGCTTTTTGTCGGCGACTGTGCGCTGCTGCACGGCAATGCGCTGCCGAGCGATGACGCGATGCGCAAAAGGTACATCATAACAGGGCACATGCACCCAGCGCTCTTTGTGGGCGGCGAGAAAAGGAAGGTTTGGCTGATCTCAAGGCTTGGCAAGAAATCGGCAGCGTACAAGCACGGCAAAGAGACGGAGCTTATCATCGCCCCTGCGTTCAACGACCTTATTGTCGGCAGCGCAATAGACCGTCGGACCAAGGCAAGGCATCCGCTCTTCAAGAACGATGTCTTTGACTTCGGCACGACTAAGGTATTCGGTCTTGACGGCGATCTGATCGGAAAAATAGACGGCCTTAGATAGGGTTCGGCTTGAAGCGCTGCTTTGCCTCTGCTATTTCCTTATCCACCGCAGCTCTCCATGGCTTGAAGTCCTTGATGTCCTTAGGGTAGTTGGCGTAGAGCTTGTTGAGCCTCTTCATCGCGCTGACTACGTATACGAGATTCTTAAAAGCAGTGATGTTGCCAAGCCCATGCAGCACCTTTGTGACCGCGCTTGCCATGCTTACTTCGGGAACCAGCCCGTAGCTTATCTGGATCGCCTCCTCCTTGGTCAGGAAGTGCGCCATTCCGTAGTTTATCAGATCGTTGTTTAAGCTCTGCAGATATATCCTAAATACCTCGAGCCCTGCGGTCTTATTGCCGTAGCTCTCGTTGAACATGAGATTGTACTTCCAGAGGTATTCCATGTCGGTCCTTCCCTCCTGCACCGCCTGTGCTGCAACCTGGCCTGACTGGACGCCTGCGACCATCGCAGGGCCGATTCCTCCTGCGCTGATTGGGTTTGGCATCGCCATGCTATCGCCTGCGCCGAGGTAGTTGTTGTAGACCAGGCAATCTAGCTGCCTTCTGACAGTCACCGACCAGTAGCCCTTTGCGTTGTTGTGCTCGTTGTTCATCCTCATGTTCTTTATGACCGGGTTCCACTGTATGTACTGGTCGATTAGCGTGTGGAGCGTGTCCTTCTTGCCCATCTTTTGGTTTCTGATGTCGATGCTGTGCTTTTCGACTCCGAGGCCAACGTTCATCTTGTTGCCCCTCTTTGGGAACACCCACCCGTAGCCGCCTGGCGCGAGCTGCTGGTTTAGGTGGATTATGCAGTTCTTTGGATCGTAATAGTTGAGGTCCTCGTGGTCCGGATCGAAATCTACGATGTATCTTCCGGTAGACTCGATGTCGTCTATGCTGATGTCCTTTTGTATGAATTCATGCGCCTGCGTCGGAAGCCTTCTTCGAATCATGCTTGCGACACCAAGAGTGTCGATCACTATCTTTGCGCTGACCTTGTACTGCTCCTTTTTGTCGTCCCTGCCGAACACGCCAGTTATCTTGCTGCCCTCGAGTATCGGCCCTTCCACCTCATGGCCCGTAACGTATTCTGCACCGTATTTTATCGCGATGTCGCGCAGCTTGTTGCCGAACTTGGGCCTGTCAAGCACATATCCTTCTCCGTCGAAGACTATCTTGTTCTTGAAATCCGGGCTGAGCGCATATACTCCGTCGACTTTCACCTCGAGCTCGGGCTCTGCGAAATTGACTCCGAGGTTCTCCTTTATGTAATCGATGTGGGACTTTGCGACCGCATCGCCGCACACCCATCCCCAATTCGTCTTCTTTCCCGCCTCAGTCGGAACGTTTCTGTCTATGAGAAGTACCTTTGCTCCGCCCTTTGATGCTGCCGCCGCAGCGAGCGAGCCGGCTATGCCTGCCCCTGCAACTATAACGTCATAGGATTTCTCCATGGATTCACTACTTTCGTACCACTACTATAGGGATTACTCCCGCCTCGAATTCGACTTTTGCAAGGTCCAATGGGTTTACCATGTTCTGCGGAACCTTCACCAGAGGAGGTGCGCCATATGCGAGCTGAAGCGCGCGTGCGCCTATAATCCTGGCTATCTCAAACTTGTTGTATTCTATCTTAACACCTATAAATCAGGCCGCCGGGCCAAAAGAACCTGCACCCTCGGGCTAACACTAACATATAATATACACGAAAACCTTTTTAAGCGTTGGTTAGGCCCTATCGCCGTATCGGCTATGGCCCAACGTCAATTAACGACAATTGACTGGGTTCTTTTCTCGTTTTATAAGCCTTGCACAAGACAGTTATTACGGGAGTGCGCTGCATGGAGAACGGGCATAGTGGCGATGCCGCTTATATACGCGAAGTGCTGGGAAATGACGAGCATGTGATGGCGAGCGCGACGCAGAGGCGATGGGGCCCTGGAGGCGAGCTGACGACCCCGATAACCCTTGTTGCCACGGACAAAAGGCTGATAGTGATAAGCAGGACAAAATTCGGCTTGAAGCGGGACCATGAGATAGTCCAGTACTCAAACATTGTCGGCGCAAAGCTGATACACGGCTTTGTATCATCATCTGTTGCAATACGCGTGAGGGGATATAAGATAACGACCAAGGGCGCAAGCGAGGAGATCCACGGCTTTGTGACGCCAGCTGCAAAGCACCTAATCGACTATGTAAATATGAAAATCGGAAGCGCGCCCGACCAGGCAGCCGCGCAGCCGAACGGGCACTCCGATAAAAACGTGTACTGCACGGCATGCGGGGCCGTGAATTTGCAGGGTTCGAAATTCTGCAGCGCGTGCGGCAAATCCTTGTAGCTCATCTTATTGGCGCATAATCGTCATTTGAGCTCTTAAACAGCCTATACCTTAGCATGTTTCCAACGTGATAGGCAAAATACTCGCCTATGCCCCATTTTGCGACCCTTCTCGTGCTCGTCTCGACGTGTGCGCCGTGCAGGAACTTTATTTTGCCCAGATGCTTTATTCTCCTCGAGAGGTCCCAGTCCTCGTACGTTATCAGCTTCTCGTTGAAGCCGCCGATCTTCCTAAACGTCTTGGCATCGACAGCAAAATTTGAGCCGACTATCGAGGGCTGGCCCAATATTATGCTCGCCCTAACGAAGAGCACAGATACGAAGATGTAACCAAGCCGCATCAGCGTGCCGCTCCTTTCAAGGGCATATATAGGCCCTGTTGCTGCAACTGTTCCGTCGCCAAACGCTCTTGAATATACGCCCAACAGGTGCTTTGAGGGCTTCGTATCGGCATCGATGAAGACGAGTATTCTGCCTTTTGCGACCTTGGCGCCTGCATTCCTGCCGGCACTGATCCCAGCCTTCTTTTGTATGACGACCCTTGCCCCGTACTTCCTTGCAATCTCCCGTGTACGGTCCTTGCTGGCCTTGTCGGCTATGATCACTTCGAAATCCCTATACGTCTGCGCCTTGAGGGCCTCTAGAGGTATTCTTATGTACTTCTCTTCGTTGAGGGTAGGTATGACTACGCTTATGGTAGGCAAATTCAAGCACCAGAAACAATTTTATAGCGATAGATATTCATATAATAGTTTTGATGACGGCAGGCGAACGAAAGAACTTCAAGAAGGTCGTCGAGGACTTCACATGCGAGAACTGCGGCGAAACTGTCAGGGGCAACGGCTATACCGACCACTGCCCGAGATGCCTTTGGGGAAAGCACGTCGACAACGTTCCGGGGGATAGGGCGTCGAAGTGCCGGGGGATGATGGGGCCGGATTACGTGACATACGAGGAGGGCAACTACGTCATACACTATCGGTGCATAAGATGCGAAGCTACAAAGAGGTTCAAGGCTGCAGCCCAGGACAACCCTGAGGAGCTTGAGAAATTGATGAAGAATGCAGGGGAAGAGATTTGAATCACTCCTCGAGTTTGGTTCTGCTTAGGCCGAGCCTGTCGTAAACCTTATCCGAACTGATTATTCCCTCTTCTGCATGTGCAGCGTGGAAAGCATCGAAAACGTTTATTTTTTTCTCTTTTATATAATACGCAGCTTTCAGATATGTCGTGTCGCTGCTTTTGGTTATCGCAAGGACATCTGCAACCACCCTGACAGGATCGAGTTGGTATCGCTCCGCAAGAAGCATGAGCTCCACGAAGGTCGTTTCGGAAGTGCTGATGTTATTGCGGTATCTTTCTAGCAGCCTGGTGGCATTAGTTTTCAGCCAGTCGCTGCCTTTCAAAAGTGCCAAGAAGAAGTCGCTATCGGCATACATCATATCCCCCTCTTCGCTTCGCGGTGTATCTCCTCTTTGAACTGTTTTACGGATTTCCTGGGCAGCTTGCTGCCTATTCTTGCGAGATCCTTCGCAGGATTTTGGGGCACAGGAACCAGCCTTATTTCCTCGCCTATCTTTACGGCAAAGAACTTGCTTCCTGGCCTTTCCCTAAAAGTTTTCGGGAGATAGATTCTCCTCTGCCTATCCACCACGACCATGGTCCTTTCCATAGTATGTTGATAATGGTAGAGATATATAAATATTTCCATTTTTTGCTGATTTTTTCCAAAACTATAAATAGTGTGCAGGGGAAGAGATTTGAACTCTTGCATCCACTAAGGGAAGCGGATCCTAAGCATGATGAGTTTGACCGGGCTCCGCCATCGTAGCCTGCTTTAGCGTTTCGATCAGCATATTCCAATTTGGCCTTTTTTGTGCCGGGATAAACGCATTTGCAGTTTTAGGCACTTTTATATTGGAGAGCGCCCCGGCAAACTTTGCTTTGTCTTTTATTCTGAACGCATCTGCGTAAAGTTCATGCATCCAATACAAATCATATAGGTCCTTCCATTCCTTTCTTTCCTCAAATGCACTCTCCTTCTGGGCGTTCAACTCCTTGAATTTGTACATTGATGCAATCTTTGATATCGGTAAAAAATCTGATACTGTCCTCCTTTTTTCTGCCTTGCCCCTGATTCCGAACGAAATGTCAAGCCGGACCACGTCTACGATGCTATCGAACTTGTATGCCATCATAAAACCGATCGAGTGCTTTGTGAAAAAGTCCTTCTTGATTTTCCACCCAAGCCTTTCGATATGCTTTCTTGCATCGCCGCTGCCTAGATCTGTATCGTAGTCGAGATCCTCGGAAAATCTCTGGTGCCCCCCTAAATAGCCTTTGTTTATCGCCGTTCCGCCTTTTAGCACAAAATCCTCATTCCCGATTGATTCCATGAGCTCAAAAAGGAAGGCCTCTTTAACCACAAAATTAAGGCTGAGGCCGGCCCTTACGGCATAGTCCCTGAGCTCGTCCGTCTTAAAAACTACCGTAGCCACCATGACATAATCGCCTCCTTGCCGACGTTATCTATAACCCTCCATTCTGGCACATACGTGCCACTGCCTCTTCCACTGAGGTAGGTTGTCGCTTTGACCTTTCTCCTGCAGAATGAAAGCAGCCTTGACTTTTCTTTATCGAGTCTTGGGAGGAGCGACAATAAATAGCCAAGCCTTTGGAAAAGTGCGGACCCTCCCGAATCGCATAGCAAAATGAGTTTTGCAGAGTCGATGTGCGCATAGAACAATACTTTTGCAAGCATTGAGAAGCTTGTAAGCGGCAGGTGCATAAGAGAATCGCTGATTGCTTTCTCAATAGATGCGATTGGGTATTCACCCTTCTCAACGCCGGCATAGTTGCGCGCCTTGAAATATGAGAATTCTAAATTCCCCATCTGCACTGACTTTCTCATCTCAGATGCAACGAATACAGTAAATGGGAATTCTTCAATAAGATGGTGCAGATAGAAAGCCGTAGATAGGGAAATGT
>JAGWHG010000038.1 GCA_028866975.1 Microcaldota archaeon
TCAAAGGCGAGCTGCTTGGGCAGCTTTACTACCACAGAGGTCATCAGCGGCTCTGTGGTCATGTTCTTGAGCTTGATGCTAAGGGTCGATGAGGTCTTTCTGTTTGCGTAGAGCTTGTATGGGACGAATTCTGTGAGTATGCGGTATGGGGAGGGCTTTGCTATCTCCTGTGACACGTTCTTCTTTCCAAAAAGTTCTGAGAGTTTCATTGCCGCACCTGATACCTACTTAGGCTTGCATGTAAAAATATTTAAAGAATTGCAAATTCTTGCCGTCTCTGCTCGAATATAAGCTTTATATAGTTTGGTTGAGTAAGGTAATCAAAGTCCACAGTGAAATTAGTATGTCCCTTTGCTGAACTTTGTGGTCGAATGCCTAATAGGAGCACGCTAAACAAGTACGAATTGTTTGTGACCGAGGTTCGCCGAATAGCAAAGAAGCGCCAAGTCGAGGCTTCTGATTCTAAGGTAAGAAAGATGGCGATGCTGATCGCTGCTCTCTCATCAAATCAGTCCTGGAAAACATCAAGATACATCTGCGAGGGAGGGGAGATGGATAAATTGTGCATGATAAGCGAGTCGAGGCATGCTTTTGATGAGGGCTGGAAGAACATAACCGAGGCTGACATAGAAGAGGTGATTAATTCGCGCAGCCACGGCCACACTTTCTCTATGTGGCTGTGGAGCATAGTGCCGAAGGAGCAGCGCGAGGAGCTGCGAAAGATGCACTCAAACCTCGTTGTGGAATTTGCAGATGGCCTTGAGCCGATAGAGCGGAAGGTTTACTGATTTTTAGGCTTTCGTGACCAATAACTTGTGGGCGCGTGGCGTAACTTGGATAGCGCACTTGGCTTCGGACCAGGCGGTTGCGGGTTCAAATCCCGTCGCGCCCGCTTATTCTAAAATGTCCTTATAATCCGGCACGAACTCGGCGAATATCAGGCCCATGTTCATTATCTTTCTTGCTGCGGGGTTGTTGAATACTGTTGGGGCGCCGTATTTCACGTCGAAAAGCATGCTCATAAGCTTTTCAGAGAGGTGCTTGTAGCCATAATGATATTCCATGAATATCTGCTTGAACCTAAGTGCGGTGTTGATGTTCGCATTCATTATCAGGCTGTTTTCGCACCCTTCGCAATCAAGCTTGAGCCTTGAATCTATCGGTATGTTGTATTGCTCTACAATATTTTTCAGCGATAGGACCTCGATCTCCCTTCCGACCCGGAAGTTCTTGAGGTTGCTATACATCCTGTTCTTGTGCTTTTCGTCGACTCTTACCCTCCCCGGAAGGCCGCATCCCTTGTTTATTAGCGTTATTTTGTTCCCAAGGCCGTTGAGCTCTATGTTCTCTTTTGCTATCTCAAAACTGTACGGATACGGCTCGAACGCGTACACCCTGCTTGCGCCCCTGAGGGCAAAGAGTATTGCAGTTTCGCCAAAGAATGCGCCGACGTCCACCAAAACCTTCCCTTTCACGTCCATCATCTGGTATTGGTCGCTTGCGAAGTTTTCGCTAAGCATCAGGAGGGCGTGGAGGGTCTGGCGGTCGTCGCGCCGGACGAACTTTAGGTCAGCGCCTTTGTAGTTAACAGAGATCTGGTCGCGCTTCACCTCTGTGAGCACGTTTGCGGCATTTAGCTCGTCGACTTTCTGCATTATTTTGAGCTTGTAAAACTCGCCTTGATGGAATTTTGATGCGGCTTTTGCCTTGGCCATGGAAACATAGGTGGTTTGCTGCGGCGTTTTAAAAGGATTGCTCATTATACGTTCTCAATCGCCGCCTTTTCTTATCACGACGTATAGATCGTGCTGCACCCCTGCTGCTCCGGGCATGGTATAGTTTCTAAGGAAGGTTGTCACCTCGAACTTCACCGCCTTGTCGATAACATCCATGTCCTGGTTGTTCGAGGGCTGCTCTCCTGTGAGCCGATAGTACTCGCTTATCGTTCCTTCGAACGGCGCCCTTACCGTTGAGCCCAATGTTATGTCGCTGTTGTAGTTTATCGTTGGGGAGGTTGTGCCCACCTTCTCGGCACTCTCCTGCGTGAAGATTACGGTGGAGTACTTGACCTCGTTTATCGGCTGCTGCGCAGAGCTTGCTATGCTCTTTTCCACGAGGTTGTTCACGAAGTAGGTGTAGCTGTTTATCGAAAATTCAGGCCCCTCTGTCCTCTTTTCCGCCTTGAAATCCTGCAGCTTGTCTTCTATCTCTCTCTGCGTTGGATTTACCAGCAGAGCTAGCTCCGGCTTTCTCTTTACCAATCCCACAATCTTATTGCGCGCTTGCGCTATATAAGATTTCTGTGCAGGTTCGTACCAATCCTACATTGCCGCATATACGATGAAGACTGGGGCGAGCAGGATAGATATCGTGCTCACGACCTTTATCATCGAGTTGAGCGAAGGCCCTGCGGTGTCCTTTAGGGGATCCCCTACAGTGTCTCCAACAACCGCCGCCTTGTGCGCGTCGCTGCCCTTGCCGCCGAAGTTTCCTTCCTCAACGTACTTCTTGGCATTGTCCATAGCAGCGCCGCTGTTGGCCATGAAGAGCGCAAGCATGAAGCTTGCCGGTATCATGCCGACCAGAAGGCCGCCAAGTGCTGATCTGCCAAGCACCAGCCCTACGGCTATCGGGGTGACTATTGCAATCAGCTCCGGTATTATCAGGGACTTGAGCGCGGTAACCGTGGCGATGTCGACCACCTTTGCGTAGTCAGGCTTTGCCTTGCCCTGAAGCAGCCCCTTTATCGTTCGAACCTGCCTTCTAACTTCCTCGACCATCAAGTTTGCTGCGTATCCTACCGATTCCATCAGGAACGATGAGAACACGAATGGCAGCAGTGCGCCGATGAAGATTCCCACCACAACCAATGGATTTAGTATGTTGAGGGTTGTGAGATTGACTGCCTGCGCAAACGCAACGAAAAGCGCTATTGCCGAAAGCGCAGCGCCTCCTATTGCAAAGCCCTTCGTTGTCGCCTTTGTCATGTTGCCTATTGCGTCAAGCTTGTCCGTGATCTTCCTTACTGAGTGCGGCAGGCCTGACATCTCTGCGATTCCGCCTGCGTTGTCGGTTATCGGTCCGAATGAGTCTATCGTGAGTATTGTCGCTGTGAGCGAAAGCATTCCTACGGCGGCTATTCCGATCCCGTAGACGCCTGCCTCAGCATAGCTCACAAGTATGCCTGCAACCACCAACAAAAGCGGCACCCATGTGCTTCTCAGGCCAACTGCAAGGCCCAATATCACATCTGTGCCTGCGCCGCCCTTGGCCGCTGTTGCGACCTTTATCACCGACTTTGCGTTGTTGCCGGTGTAGTAATCGGTTATCGCAAAGAGCGCGAATGCGATTATCAGGCCAGCGAGTACAGGGATGTAGTATGTCATTGATGCGCCGGTGTAGATTGTTGCTCCGTAGTCGAGTATGGCCGCAAGAACCAGTGCGCCGCCGATTCCGATGTATAGCGCCCTTGTGACGTTGCCGTTCTTGACCTTCATGAAGTACATGCTCACTATGCTTGCAACGACTCCGATTGATGCCACGATTATCGGGTACGCATAGCTTGCGTCAGTCTTTACGAATGCGAATGCGATAAGCAATGCTGCCACCAAAGTCACTGCATAGCTCTCAAATACGTCTGCTGCCATTCCTGCGCAGTCCCCGACGTTGTCTCCGACGTTGTCTGCGATTACCGCAGGGTTCCTTGGATCGTCTTCTGGCAAGTTGAGCTCAGTCTTTCCGACCAGGTCTGCGCCCACGTCAGCAGCCTTCGTGTAAATGCCTCCGCCGACTCTTGCGAACAGCGAGACCAAAGATGCGCCGAATCCAAAACCGATTAGCAGCTGAAGCTGCGATGTCGTGAATAGCATGAGAAGCGCGCTAAGGCCTATGAGTCCGAAACCGACTGCCGCAAACCCAGTTACAGAACCGCCGAAGAGCGCTGTTCTGAAAGCTGAGTCGAGCCCCTTGGTCGCTGCCTGCGCCGTCCTTATGTTTGACCTCACTGCAACGTTCATTCCCAGATACGCTGTGAGGTACGAAGCAACTGCGCCCACTATGAATGCGATCACTATGCTTGCGCCGTTGCCAAGGAAGAAGTAAAATATTATGGACAATATTATTCCGAAGATCAGTATCGTCTTCATCTGCCTGTTGAGATATGCTGTGGCGCCCTCCTTTATTGCCTGCGCAATCCCCCTCATCTTTTCATTGCCGGTCGGCTTTTTGAGCGTTGTGTACGCTGTCAGCACTGCGAAGAGTACCGCTATTATTCCGGCTGCTAGGCTGTAGTAGAAAAATGTTGCCATCTTATCACACCATATTTATTGCAAAACCTCTTTAAGCGTTACGAAGAGAGGACCTTTTCGATTCCAGGCACCGCGCCGAGCTGCCCCTCCTGCTCGAGCTGCTGATATATCATGTACATTATACCTACGGTAAGGAGTATTCCGACCCCGGTGCCGACGGCTCCTGTGAGCGTTGCGAGCGCTGCAAGCAAGCCTACGAATGCGCTGCCAAGGATCGCGATCGTCGGGATGTACTTGTTGAGCACGCTCTCAATTATCCTCGGGTCGCGCCTAAAGCCAGGGATCTGCCAGCCAACGTCTTGGAGCTGGCTTGCTACGTTCTTTGGATTCTGGCCGGTCATCTCTATCCAGAACCTTCCGAATATCACGCACAGCCCTACTAGGAATAATGTATACATTATAATGTGGACCCACTCAGGCACGAGGACCAATCCGCCCCATGGCAGATACAGCTGAGAGCTCTGCGTGGCTAGGTAGTTGAAGTATGTGCTATAGCCGCCTATTCCGCCGTTTGCTGCGGAATATGGCAGAGGGAACTGCGGAGATATTAGATAGAGTATGCCTCCTGCCAAATTGAGCGTTGTTGCAGCGCCTGCTGTGACCGGGGTGTAATAAGCGATGAACTTTGCAAGGCTGGCAAGAGAGCCGGTCGCATTTGCTATGAACCTAAACCACACGGTAAGGCTGAGCGTGAATGACGTTGCAAGTATGACGGGCAGGACGCTTGTGTAGAGAAGTGGTATCGGCAGCCTTCCGCCGACTCCGCGGAACTGGCTGAAGACCAGCGGCAGCTCGACTTTTATGTCGTATGCATATATGCTGACTAGGAACACAATAGCAGCAAAGAAGAGCGGACCGAATGCGAGTATGGCATTTGGTATTGCTGTCGCTCCGCCGGATGTGCAGACCAAGGTGCTTGAGAGGCTTACTCCGAGCGCGCAGAGCGCCTCTGGTATTATGATGTTTATCGTGCCTGCGACCAGCGAGTATGCGACTCCGCCGGCTATGAACATGTTTATTCCCGATGTGAGCCCGTACTTTGCCATTATCTCATCGAGATAGATGACGGCTATTGCGCCTATGGCGAGCTGTATGGCAACTAGCTGGAAGAGTGAGGGAAGAGCGATCGGCACATAGCCGGTTGCGACGAATACGAACGCCTCGACAAAGGCGATCACTATCGCGATTAGCTTTTGGACTCCCTGCATCCTTGCCTTCTGCTCGGGATCTTGCATGTCGACTTTGAATACTCCTGCGCCCTGAAGCATCTGCAAAACTATGCTGGCAAGCACGATCGGACCGATTCCTACGGTGATGAGGCTGCCAATCTTTGCCGCAAAGATTATGTTGATCAGCTGATACGATGGGTTGCTGAGGACTGCAGAGCTTGTGCCTATCGCAGGTATGCTAAAGAGCATGAAATAAACGGCCAAAACTATGCCCGTCCACTTAAGCTTCTCCCTGAGCGAGAGCGGTGTGTCGGACTTCTTTATGCTAGGCAACACCTTCAGTACAGGGTCCAATTTTTCAAGAATCCCCAAATGAGCACCGTTGATAACTGCACTTCAAGTAGAATTGCCTATTCGGTATTATAAAGCTTTAGTGTGGTGATTGGTTATGATGAGGGTCAACGTAAGAGATGCCGCTTCCTACATCGCAACGGCACCGAAGGATGCGCGGCCCAAGCTTAGGAAGGTTAGGGCTGCAATACGCTCTGTGGCGCCAAGGGCTGCTGAGAGCATCAGTTATGGGATGGTTGGATACGATAAGGGCAGGGTTTGCTGGTTCGGCCTGATGAAGAATCATATAGGGCTCTATCTGCGGCCGCCGATCATCGCAGAGCACAAAGTGGAGCTATCAGCTTACAAAACTACAAAATACGCAGTGCAGTT
>JAGWHG010000039.1 GCA_028866975.1 Microcaldota archaeon
CTCGTCTATGCTTACGTGCAGATTTCTTATCTCCAAATCCATATCACTCACCTCTGTACTTGTAATGTCCTTCAAACATGCTTGAGCTCTTGTGCGCGCTGCCGGCTAGCCACATGCTCTCAGTGGTTATCTTTGGCACCATGCCAAAGCTCCTAGTCGCAACCTTCTCGTTTATTATGCTGGCCACAATCTCTCTGACCACGATGTCATCAATCTTTCCTATCATTCCGGTTATGAAGCCGTTGACTATCATCCTTTTCGCTTCCATTTCTGTTGCGCCCCTAGACATAAGGTAGAATACCGATTCCTCATCTATCGGCGCAGTCGCCGAGGAGTGCGTTGCCTTCACATCGCTATTTCCTATGCTCATGCTTGGAATAGAGTCGATGTGCGCTGTCTTGTCAAGAATTATGCCTCGCTCGTTGACGAAAGATCGCGACTGCGCGGCAGTCTCGGTTATTGTCGCATAGCCCTTGAGCACGCAAACCGACTTGTCCATGAGCACCGCCTTCGATTCTAGCACAGCGTGAGAATCCCTAGCGGAGTTGACTATGTTGGAAGCCACGTCCATCTTCTGCTCTCCTGCGCTCACAATCAGCTCATTGACCTCGCCATTGCCCTCAAGCCCTGCGACATCCATCTTGTTTCTAGTTCTTGTGAAGCTGCCGCCATTGTATATGAAATTGATCTTGAGGTTCCCTTTTTCTCCTACCTTTGTCTTAGACCATCCTGCAACGAAGGTGTTCTTGTCCTCGTTGTGCACCACATTTATCTCGGCATTTGCGTACTTCCCTATCTTTATGTCGTGAAGGCTTCCCACAATCGATTTCTCGTTGGCGTCGGAAGTGTAGTACTCGAACAGCTCCAGGCTCGAATCATCAGCCACGTTTATCATTATCTGTATTGGGAGTGGCTCTGAGGTGTTCACGAACAGCAGGTTCAATTTCGCCTTTGCGCCCTTCGGTACATTTATCTGCACCGCCCTCTTTGCGTGTGCATCTATGAACGCAGCAATTTTGTCATCGCCGCTTTTCGTGAGCCTATTTTCGAAATCCACCTTCTCGATCGGAATAATCTGCATATACTCCGATTGCTCTGCCATCTCCCCTCCGCTCCAAATTATCGCATCGAACTTCCTCTTGAGCGCTTCAACGTTGGACTTTATCGAACCCTCAGGCTTGTGCGACGTTTCGGCATTTCGTGCCCTCTCACCCATCTCCTCAAGCGGCATAGCTACAAAGTATCTCTTGTAGAGTTCATCGGTCTCTTCCGGCATGGATTTGAACTTCTCCAGTGCCTCGCTTGCAAAAGCTTTGTAGTCCATACTATTAACCAACAGAATTTGACATGTCGAGGTTGATGAGCCTCTTAAGTTCGAGCGAATACTCCAGAGGGAGCACATCGGCCAGCGGCTTTATGAAACCGAGAACTATCATGGCGATAGCCTCCTCTTCGCTTAGTCCCCTTGACATCAAATAGAATAGTTGCTCCTCTCCGATCTTTCCGACGCTGGCCTCGTGGCTAATGTCTGCATCATCAGTGGAAATATTCATGTACGGATAAGTGTTTGTCTTTGCATTTTCCGTGAGGAGCAGAGCATCGCACCTAACAGTAGACCTTGCGCGCAGCGCATCTTTGTTGATATGAAGCAAGCCCCTATACGTCGTAATCCCGCTTCCCTTTGACACAGACTTCGATATTATCCGCGACGTTGTGTCCGGTGCGAGATGGTAGATCTTGCCGCCTGAGTCCTGCACCTGGCCCTCTCCTGCCACCGCAATTGAAAGTATCTCGCCCTTTGCGCCCCTCTCCTTTAGGTAGGCACTGGGGTACTTCATGTTGATCATGCTGCCGATGTTTGCATCTATCCATTCCATATAGCCATTCTCGTAGACAAAAGCCCTCTGCGTGACAAGGTTGTAGACGTTCCTTGACCAGTTCTGTATTGTCACGTATCGAACGTGCGCATCCTTGTGGACAACGATCTCAACTATTGCAGAGTGCAGCGCAGATGCCATGTATATCGGGGCGGTGCAATTATGCACTGCAACTCCCTCTGCCATGTAGCTTTCGTCTTCTTCAACACTAAAGTTATAAACCGGTACATTTTCAACCTCTTTTGTAGAAATGCGTTTTATTGGAACAAAGGCGTAATTCCCCACTATTTCACAGTACGATGATGTAGTCTGTATCTGTCCCACGTTTAACGCCATTACTGTTCCGTCTCTGTTGATGTGCTCGACAACCGTATGGCCTACAATTTCTGCGAAACTGTAAATGTTCTTACCGCCAACGTAGACACAATACATTGTCCTTCTATTATCCGCCCTTTTTTGCCTATTTATCGATGAGAATATGTTAAGCCTGAGCATAATGTTTCTGGTCTGCGTGGCAAGCGTCTTTGAAATGGTGTTAATCCTGAACATTCTTTTTGCACCATAAGTATAATTCCTGTCCATAAAGCTGCCATCGCCTCTCCAAATGCCTTTTACTAACTCAGCTTGATTTGCCGTGCTTTCATTCATGACCCACGCCGGCATCTTTTTGTTCGCCGCTCCCTTTCCAAACTCGGTCTTAAAGAACCGCGCGGCAGCTGTAGAACACAATACCAATGATATTCCTCCCTTGTACTCCCTTTCGATGATTGGCTTTTTTCCAAAGTATCTCTCTAGTAACCCTGATACGTCCTTTATGTAATCCTGTTCGTGTTTACTGAAGGTGAAACTTAGATAGCTGTCCCCAGCAACCCCGGTCGTGCTGCCTTCAGATAAGTAATAGCCAATCAGCCTAAAGAAATCTGGCTCCATTTTAATTTTAAGAGTCTCCTCCCTGTTTTTCCATCTGCCCTTAATTGTTATGTTGAATACCCGTTCTGATTGCGAAGCCACATTCCTGTCTATCGGAATTGCCAGATAATCCCCAACCTTGAGGTTTTTTGCCGCCGACCATTCTACCCCCCACATCCTGTTTTTGTATTCCGACTTACTCTTTCTTGAAACCAAGAACGGGTGCTCCTCTGTGGCATTTATTGCCACAGAAGTGTCTCCATAATAATCGATTTTGAACATCTTGCCATTGTAGGGCCTTACCTGTGTATGGTAAACACGCCTGTACCTGTTCTGATGGGTAAATACCCGATCGCCAACCTTGATCTCCTCTATTGGTTTTGTTCCCTCACTGGTTACAATCTCTGTGCCCTTTGTGAAGCAGCCCTCGATGTAGGTCACATCGCTTCCCTCATCTGCTATGATGAGCGTTCTTTCAAACTGGCCCGCCTTGTCCGAATTTATCCTAAAGTATGCCTGCAGTGGCATCTTGACCTTCACTCCCTTTGGAACATAAATGAAGGATCCGCCGGACCAAACAGCGGTGTTCAAAGCCGCAAACTTGTTGTCCGTCGATGGTACCAGGGTGCCAAAATATTTCTTCATGAGCTCTGGATACTTCTTGAGCGCACTGTCCGTGTCCGTGAAGATCACTCCCTGCTCTTCGAGGTCCTTGCGGACGTGGCTGTAAACCACTTCCGAATCGTACTGGGCCTCGGCTCCTGCAAAGAACTTCTGCTCCGCCTCAGGTATGCCTAGCTTGTCAAATGTCTTTTTTATCTCCTCCGGCACGTCCTCCCACTTGCTGCCCTTCTTGTCGGTTGCCTTGAGGTAGTAGTAAATGTCATCATAGTCTATTTTGCCAAGGTCCGCTCCCCACGTCGGCGTCGGCTTCTCCCTGAAGATCTTGTACCCCTGCAGCCTTTTCTCAAGCATCCACTCGGGCTCGTGCTTCATCGCCGAAATCTCCCGCACAATCTCCTCGCTGAGCCCCTTCTTGGTCTTGAACTTGTACTCGATGTCATCGTGGAAGCCGTAGTTCTTCCTATAATCGCTCTCCGCCTGCACGACTTCCTGTTTTTGTTCTTCTATCATGCTTGCACCTCTAAAGTTCCTGCGCTCGAAAAGCAGCAGTTGAAGTTGCTAAACGACTGGCAGAGCTTGCAGATGCACGCAGTCACGTACTGCTTTTTGCCTTCGGCGATCTGCGCAATGTAGTTGTCGATTACCTCCTTGTTGAGCTTTGCCTCTATCTCCTTTACCTTGTCTGAATACTTTCCGTTGATGTACTTGCTGACAGCTGCCTGAGCGACATCTAGCAGCGATGCGACCCTTGCCTCGCTGAGGTTGTGTTTCTCAATGAGCTCTTTGGCGATATATGACCTTATCGCAGGAACAACCTCGTTTGTCGCTATCTCGTAAACAGACGGCATCTACTCCCTTATAACTGAGTTATAATAAGCTGAAAACATCTTAAATACCTATCTTTCAGTGCATCTGGTAGGCAGCGTGTTGTGGATTGAATTCCACCTTCAGCACAAGGAAGGAGACAATGGCCGCAATCGCGGCCAGAAATGCGCCAACTAGGAATGCCACGTGATAGCCGCTGTTTAGCGCAGAAACAGTTCCCACGCCGCTTGCAAGCACGCTGTTGGTTTGCAGTGCGGCTAGGCTTGCAAGCACAGCAAGCCCAAGCGCTCCGCCCATCATAAAAGATGTGTTAACGATGCCAGATGCAAGGCCCGATTCGTGGGGCTTGACGTCATTCATTGCTGCAAGCAGCATCGGGTTGAATGCCATTCCCGCGCCGATTCCCAAGAGCACCATGCTAGGTATGACATCGAAAAGAAGGCTTCCGTTCACAGGCGCACGCGCGAAAAGGGCAAGCCCAACCACGGCAAGCGAGAGTCCGAATGCAAGCGGCGTGCGTATTCCAAAGCGCATCACGAGCCTTGCGGAAATTCCTATCGAGAATGCCGCCATTATAAGATTTGCAGGGAGGAATGCGAGTCCGACCTGCAGGGCGCTGTATCCGAGCACCAATTGAAGGTAAAGCGCCGAGAGGAAGAACCATGCGAACATCCCCGCGGCCCACAGAACTGCGACAAGATTGGCAGTTGCAAGGTTCCTGAGCCTAAAGATATGCAGCGGCATAAGAGGGGCTTTCGAGCGCTTCTCTATGTAGACAAACAGTCCTGCCAAAACCGCAGAGCCTGCAAGCAGTCCGATTGTCTGCAGCGATGCCCAGCCTGCCTGGTTGCCGTTTATTATCGAATATATCGCAAGCATCAGCGCAGCTGTTATCGTGACTGCGCCGTAGATATCGAGATGCCTATGGGCAGATTCGCCTGACCCTTCCGGAAGCAGCATCCTTCCAAGGAACAGGACCGCTATTCCTATCGGTACGTTGACAAAGAAGATCCAGTGCCAGTTTAGTATGCTTGTCAGCGTCCCGCCGAGCAGAACGCCAATGCTTCCACCTCCTGCTGCGATGAATCCGAAGAATCCCATCGCCCGTGCGCGCTCTGCAGCCCCTGTGAACATTGTCATTACGAGCGAGAAACCCACCGCAGAGACAAGGCTGCCGCCAAGTCCTTGTATTATTCTTGCGGATACTAAAAACAGCTGTGAATTAGAAAGGCCGCATGCAAGCGATGCGGCAGTAAATATCACTATTCCGATTAGGAAGAGCTTTCTGTAGCCATAGAGGTCTCCGAGCCTTCCGCCCAAAAGCAAAAAGCCGCCGAACACCAGCAGGTATGCATTGACGACCCACGCAAGCGACGCATCTCCAAATCCCAGGTCCTGCTTGATTGATGGCAGTGCAACGTTGACTATCGTCACGTCAAGCACTATCATCAGCACTCCAAGCGATAGAACAGCAAAAGCAAGCCACTTCCTGCGGCCATCATTCTCCCCCAAATTTAAAACCCATTAAAATAGAACGGCAAAAATCAGAGCTCGATCTTTTTGACTTCGAGTTTTGCCATCGGCGCAACTGTCCCTGCGACTTTGTTGGCCTCTATTTGGAAATTGCCCTCGATTACCGACTTGATGAGCTCGTCGACTGTTCTTGACGAGAGGTATTCACCAACAAATGCGATGAGCGCCTTTCTTATGCCCGACTTCTTTGGCGTGTTTATCTTGTACCTGCTGATTCCGATGAGCTTTACAACCACCGGCTTGCCATTCTTGTCCTTGTGCTTAGATATCGTGTAGACGATGCTCGATCCCCTCCTTACCAAAGAGTGCGTGTAGCTGTATACCTGTTCTAGGTTGTTAATCTCTGTCTGTGCAGCATTGCCGTTCG
>JAGWHG010000003.1:0-15801 GCA_028866975.1 Microcaldota archaeon
CAGAGGCTCAGCGCGCTTGACATTAAGGGCGCACAGCTTTTTGCTTTCAATACCGATAACAAGCAGCTCCAGACGCTCAACCCCAACATAAAGAGGGTCGCGCTCGGATACGCTGTCACGCATGGTCTGGGAGCTGGCGGATTCCCTGAGATGGGGGAGAAGTCTGCGCAGCTCTCAAGAAGCGAGATCGACGTTCTTTTGAGGGACACAAACCTCCTTTTCCTAACTGCTGGAATGGGCGGAGGACCAGGAACCGGCGCAGCCCCGGTAGTCGGGGAGATTGCAAAGAACAACGGCGCAATAGTCGTAGGGATTGTCACGATACCGTTCTCGCTTGAGAGGAGCAGGCTCAACACCGCAAAGAAGGGAATCGAGAAGCTGCGACAGTTCGTTGACACGCTCATTGTGATAGACAACCAAAGGCTAGTTACGCTTTACCCTAATCTGCAGATAGAGCAGGCGTTCAAGCTTGCCGACGATATAACGGCAAGGGCGGTTAGGGGGATAACGGAGGCTATAACTCAGCCAAGCATGGTCAATATCGACTACGCCGACGTGAGGGCGATAATGCAGAGCGGCGGCCTTGCGATGATTAGCGTCGGATCGGGACAGGGACCGAACAGAGTCGAGGAGGTAGTAAGGAACACACTGAAAAACAAGCTGCTTGATGTTGATTACGAGGGCGCAACCGGCGTGCTCATGCACATAACCGGAGGCCCCGACATGACGCTGGGCGAAGCAAACAAGATCGGAGAGATGCTGACCGAGAGCGTCTCGCCCAACGCAAGCGTCACATGGGGAGCTAGGCTCGAGAATGATAATCAGGGAAGAGTCGATGTCATTGCGATATTCACCGGGGTCTCAAGCCCTGCGCTGTTCGGCGGCGTGTCAAAGAACGAGGGAAGCTCTGGACTTGGCCTGGACATACTTTAACTGATTCTGTGATTTCATGGGCCTGCTTTCGGATAAGGACATAGCATACATCAAAGACAGGTTCAAGGGTCTTGATGAGCAGGTCAACCTTGCGCTATTTGTGGACCAGGACGGCAGCGAGTACATCGAAAAGACCGTGCAGCTCTTAAAAGAGTTGGCCGCGGCAAGCGGTAAGCTTACATTGGAAGTGGCGGACATTACAAAGGAAAAGGAGAGGGCAAAGAAGCTCGGAATCGCAAGGTCGCCAGGATTGCTCATCACGACAAAGAGCAATGAGGCGCATGTGTGCTATTTTGGCATACCCGCAGGATACCAATTCGCTGCGCTCATAGACGACATAATAGACCTGTCGAGCGGAAGGACCAGGCTCAGCCCTATAACGATCGCAAAGCTCCAGCAGATAGCAAAGCCGGTAGAGATAACGGTATTTGTAAGCCCATCGGAGGAGCTGTGCGCGGGCGCAGTTAGGATAGCGCACCAGTTCGCAATGGAAAACAAAAACATCTGGGCGAGCATGGTGGATGCCGAGCAGTTCACTGAGCTTGCGATACACAACACAGTTACGCGCGTGCCGAAGGTCGTGATCAACGGCATAATATCCTTCGATGAGCCGCTCCCTGAGAACGAGTTCTTGGAATATGTAATGAGCGCTGCAAAATAATTATTGTCCTAGATTATTGTGGTGCTATCCTGCCTTGTTCCTTGTCTAAATGTGTATTTTTAAGAGATGCCATCTTCGGATGTAAGATTATCAAATTTCTGCATTACACGTCCTCTAAGATTGTAAGTGTTTGCAAACCTTGCATATGTTAGCCAGCCTTTGAGCCTACTTGAAGCGCACTGCTTTGTTATTAGGCCGTCGTGGAATCTCTTTCTGAATATCTCCAGGCGTTTCCATATTCTTTTCGAATTGCTTTTCTTGAGCAGCCTGTAATCAAGGAAAACCCTAAATCCCAGAAAGGTTATCCCTGAATACAAGGGGACTATCTTTGTTTTTTCCTTGTGTAGCTCTATTCTGAGGCTTGACTTTAGAAAATTATCTATATCCGCCTGCCATTTCTCAAGCTGTTGCCTATCGCTATCGAAAATCACAAAATCATCAACGTATCTAATGTAATACTTGGCTTTGAGGGTGTGCTTGACAAACTGGTCAAGTTCGTTCAGGTAGACATTTGCGAAAAACTGGGAGGTGAGATTCCCGATCGGCATCCCTTTTCCCTCAATTTCAGGCATATGATTTGCTAATATAATCCGTACCAGCTGGACGACCAGTGGGTCTGCTATCTTATGACTTACAATTTTTAGCAAAATGTTATGGTCTACCGTATCGAAATAATGGCGTATGTCGGCTTTCAGTGCAAACCCTGTAATGCCCCCCCCCATGTGGCCGAGCCACTTTTCTTATGAAGAATGCAGCCCTCTTTATCGCCTTATGGGTTCCTTTATTTTTCTGATTTGCAAACGAGTCGGATATGAAATGTTTTTCAAGAATTGGGGCTATGATATTGCATAATGCATGGTGAACAACCCTGTCCCTAAAATGAGACGAACTAATCCTTCTTGTCTTAGGATCTCTTACCACAAAAGTTGTAAGAGGAGCTGGTTTATAAGTTAGGGTTTCTAGTTCGCTTTTCAATTTCTTGAGGTTATTTTCCAAATCCGATTCAAATTCAATTACATAATCCCTCAGGGTTTTTCGTTTCCTTGCTTTTCTCCAAGCAAGCTCAAGATTATCATAGGAACAGAGGCGAGAATAGAGATTCCTGTAGCTTTCCATATGGTAACCATCAAGCCTAGGATGCAAACAAGAGCCATTCGAAGACGATTGTCAGACCTGATGTTGGCATTGACGTTGAGCCTCCTGTTCCTGTTGTTGTAGTTGCCGTCAAGCGCCACAAGGCGCAATCGTAACCAATCTGCTAAATACCATTTCTGGCTCGGCGCAGCTTCACGATTTCGGTAAAATACTTACTCGGTGTCGCTGTTGAACTTCATGTCTGGCATACTTTATATTTACCAGCACTGCAGACAGGTGTGTGGCTCCTAGATCTGCACCTATGCACGTATTATCCGTGCATGACTTGCGGAAATTTATGTTTCCTGCAAACCTAGGCAAAAAAGATAAGAAAGAGGACTATTTATTTCTTTAGCTGGCACGAACCAGTTCTGAAAGGGCCTCTATCGCCTCTGGCTTCACTATCTTGTTCAGGGATTCTATCTCCCTTTGTGCCTTCTGACGCAGTTCTGCAGATATGTTGCCGGCAGATTTTTGCGGCTCGGCTCCGCCGAGCTTTGTGTACGCCACCCGAAGACGAAAGTCAGACCTGACGTAGGCAAGGACGAGGAGCCCCCTGCTCCAGTAGTTGCAGCTGCCGACAAGCGCCACAAGGCCATTTCCGGAATAATGATAGGATCTCTGGCTTGTTGGTAACTTAGAAAGCTCTCCAAAAGTTGAAGAGGTGAAAGTATTGTCAATTTCTATCTTATGATATTCATTGCTCTTCAGCCCTTTCTGATTTGTCCAAATGGCAGTTTTTTCTATCAAATTGTTCCTGAAATCTTCGCTATTTTTCCAGGCAAAAGTGCCCTCCTCTAAACTGATTTTCCTGTAGCCTTTGGGCACTAGAGAATCAGAATCTGCGGCTGCTGCAGTCTTATCGGTTATGAATATCTCTACGGTTCTGCCTCCTTTAGATACCTTAAATCCCTTATCTGATATCTGTTGCTTTACTCCCATTCTACCACAAATATTTTATGGTTTTTATGGTATATATAGTTTTGTCAAAGAAACGTTTTAAACAAAAAAATTTGTGATTTTGGAATCACTGTTCCTGCACTATCGTCGCGCCGCCCTCTCCTTTGTTTCTCGTGAGAACGTAGGTCTTTGAGCTTGAAGCCTGCTTGAGCGCCTCCTCGTGCGTGATTATGAATATCTGGTCGATAATCTTTGGCAGCGTCTCGTTGAACACCCTAATGAACCTCGCCATTCCCTGCTCGTCGATGTTGTGCGTCGGCTCGTCGAGTATCATCCATCTCAGGTTCGGGACTAGCACGAGCGCGAATGCGACGCGCATTGCAAGGCATGCGATGCTGCGCTCACCTCCGCTTGCTATGCCCTGTACCTCCTCCCACTTCTCCTTTGCGCCGTTGAGCGTTCGGACCTTGAGCACATAGTCGCTTGCGCTTGGTTCGAGGATTATTCCGGTGTAATCGCCGTAAGGATACAGATCCGGCCAGATTGTCGACATCACATTGTTTATCGAGCCTATCAGCCTTGTCCTCATCTGCCTCTGCGTCTCCTCGAGCGCGTTCTTGAACTTCACAAGGTTCTCAATCGCGGCTTTCTTCTCTGCAACCTCTGCGACCAGCTTCGAGATTCGTTTCATCTGCTCGTCCTTCTCTTCTATCAGCTTCTGCTTGTCATCGATGTACCTCTTATGCGCATCTACCTCTGATGCAATCTTGCTAGATCTGGAGCTGATGCTCGTGAATGCGCCCTGTAGCTTCTCAACGGTTGCATCCTCAACATTTATCGAGCCAAGTTCTGATTCCTTGCTCGATGCTTCCTTCTCAAGTTCGGTGGTCTGTTTTTTGTAGGACTCTAGCCTGTTCACCTTCTCTGTTGTTGCAGTTAGCTCAGATATCCTCGCTGTGATTTTATCGTATTCTTTCTTGGCTTCTTCGGTTAGCAGTTTTGCCCTGTCATATCTCTCCTTTGCTCCAGAGAGTTTAGCTTCGAGCTCCTTGAGCTGCGAGTCAAGGCCCGCATAATCCTTCAGCTTGGAGTTTAAGAGGCGCAGGCTGTCTAGCGCTTTTGTCAACTTGTCTATTTCCGACTTCTTCTCTCTGATTGCCATGTCTGAAGAGCCAATTTTGTGCTCTGCGTTTGAGAGCGCAGATTTCTTCGTTTCGAGCAGTTTTGCCTTCATGTCCTTGTCGAGGTCCCGTTCGCATACAGGGCATGTGCTTATGTGTTTCTCTAGCTCTGCCACCCATTTCTTGGTCTCCTCCTTCTGCGATTGGTACGTTGCGAGCTCTTTTTGCAGCTGCGACAACCCATCTGAGGCGTCTGATAGCCTCTTCTCTTCCGCATCAATCTTTCGGTCCTTCTGATCCGATTGCAGCCTGTCCCTCTCTATTATTCTCTGCTTTGAGTGCTTAATCTGCGCCTCTATATCGGAGAGCTCCCTGTTAGATGACCTCTCCTCGTCCCTTGACTGCTGTTCTTTTGCCCTGATGCCTAAGAGCTGCTTGTTCGCCTCCGAAACCTCTCTGTCGAGCTCGGATTTTTGCGGCAGTTTCTGCCCATCGAGTTTTTTAATTTCGCCCTTTACTACTTCGACCTTGCTCTTGACCTCTGCGACCTCCTTGGCCACTCTTATCTTCTTGGCAAGAAGGTCCTTTGCCGCCTTGAGGTTTGCATCGGTTGATTTGAGCTCCTTTGCCGCTTCGGTTGCCTCTTTTTCCAGAGATGCCTTCTTTTTCGAGAGCTCTGCAAGCTCCTCGTTTAGCTGCGATAGTTCCCTTCCTGTTTTTTGCGAATCGAAAGACGCCACAGCTTTTTCGGTCTCCGCTATGGTGTCCTTTATCCTATTGACCAGGCTTGTCGCATTCTCCTGCGCCATTGCGAACTTGTCTAGGCCCAAAAGTTCGTCTATCTGGCCCTTCCTATCAGCTGCGCGAAGCTCCAAAAAGTAGTCTATCCTGTTCTGCTCTGAATATATTGCGCGCGAGAACAGGTCATAGTCTACCTTGAGAATGCGCTCTATCTCCTCTGTGACCCTCTGAGGCTGTGATTGGAGGTATGCGCCGTTCTTTTCCAGCGTCGCCTTGGCGCCTTCGTCTATCGAGATGTTGCGCTCTACTGTGTAGCTGTTGCCGTCTAGCGTGAATGCGATCTTCACCGACGCTTCGTTTTCCTGGTTCGGCCTGCTGGTGATAAGCTCGGATACGCCAACTCGCCTGTGCTGTATGGAAGGGAATGTTCCGAACAGGGCATAGGATATAGCATCCATTATGGAGCTCTTCCCTGCGCCCATAAGGCCGACTAGCACGTTCGTGCCTTTGGTAAAATTGAGCTTTGTATCCTTGTGAGTCTTCCAGTTGTGAAGCTCTATGGAATTGATCATATGCCCCCATAGCATATAGTGCAGAAAATATTAAAGCAGACTACTCCTGCGGCCTTACGACGCCATAGCCAAGAACCTCGCCGCGCGTCTCTGGATCTATGATGTCCTTGCCGACCGTCACTGCCCTTCCGCCAACAGAGATTAGTTTTGTCCCTGCCTCGACATTGTTTTTGAGGATTTCAGGGGTTATGAGAAGGAGGTCCTTTACGTGTATCGGGTAATACATGCACCCCATTTCGATCAGTTTGGCTGTGGGTATGTTTTCTATTCTCTCTGCAGGCCTCACGCTCTCTTTGAATGCTGCGCCTATCCCCACAGTTGACTCTTTCACTTTCATCTTAATCACGAATTTACATCTGTAGCATTATTTAAAAGGTTGACTTAGGATTCGTATTTGGGCGTTGTGTCCCAATTCACAGGAGAGTCTCCTCCATTACCTCGACTTCTTTTACGCCCTGAACCTTCCTTAGGGACTCCTCGAGCTTGGTGCTTCCCTGCTCGTCTTCGTAGACGAACTGCACCTTTATCATCTTTATTCCAAAGGCAATCTCCTCGAGCTGCGTGCCGTTGGGCCTTAGCTGCTCGACTATCCTCTTTCTTACTTCCTCTTCAGAACCTGCGTCCGTGAAGACCTTAAAAAGAACCGCTACCTTCGCCATTAAGGTCCCTCAAAACCGCACTCCTTGCAGGTGTATTTTACGAAATTCTCCCTGCAGCGGTAATCCCTAACTATGTGGCCCTTGCCGCAGCTGGGGCACTTGAACTCTACATACTGGTCAGTGAGCCTGCCGCACGAGCTGCACACCTTTCCGGGGGTTACCATACAATCACGTTTATAAAATCCGCAACTTACAGGATAAGAAGCGTATAATTAATATAGGCGAAAACCTATAAAAAGCTGTGGGCGTGTGGCGCAACTTGGATAGCGCATCGGCTTGCGGAGCCGGAGGTTGCGGGTTCGAATCCCGTCACGCCCGTGCTACAGACTCATTGATGTCTCTGGATTGCTTTAAGGCTGTGCACATGGTAATTTTAGCCGAGTTCTCAGATTTGCCGCGATAGGGTAGGACGCAAAGCTTAAAACTCTTTGTTGCGGATATCCCTCGTGGATAAGGCTAGGGTATTCATAGCCCCGGGGTATCTCGGCGTACCATCGGGCAGCTATCGCCCATGGCTAAAACAGGAGCTTGAAGCCTTAGATTTCGAAGTCTCCACGCCGATGGTCATCAGTTCTCGTCTTGAAATCCTCGAGTCGGTGGCACTGCTCTCTGGGGCCGTGGGTAAGCCGGATGAAAACACTTACATCGTAGCACAAAGCGCTGCGGTACCGGTTTTGCTCAATTACCTGCACGGGCTCGATGAGAAAACCAAAATAGGCGGCTCAATATTAATATCGGGCTTCACAACCAAGATCACCAAGTTCCTCTCAAATTTTTCTGAAGCGGCGCTTGCCTTAGATTACAACAGAGTAAGAAGAGCGAGCGCAAAATTTGAGATAATACACCATAAGGATGACAATTGGGTTCTGGTCTCAGAAGCTTATCATTTGAGGAGAAAAATTCCGGAGGCAAAACTTACGATTGTCACCGAACCTTCCAAGGATCCAAGCAACCATTTTGTCTCTGTTGAGAGGCTCCCACAGGCCCTGCAGGCGGTATTGAGGATGAACAAAATCAGGGTGCCGACAAGATAGGGAAATAAATACACAAGGCTCCAAAAGCACTATTGACAGCGCGATACAATGAAATTTCCATTCTTCAATAGCATACCTGTAGAGATAACGCAGGTCAATATAGCCTATAACACCGCGATGCACAGCTTTGGCGGTATGAAGGCGAAAAAGAAGTTCGTCTACAAGCTTCCTTTCTCAAACACCGAGACAGTCCCGATGCGCGTTCTTAAGATCGAGGTTTCTGCGCCTTTTGTGCTCAAGAAGATGAACTATAGCCTACCTGCAGATGTTGAATCCGGTCAGAAAATGGTTTTTGAACTGCGCTGCGAATTCGATGGCAAATTCGCATACAGCGGGCCCATGAACATAAAGCTCAACGCCCTTCCTATAAGCTCGAGGCTCGCAAAGAAATGATTACCTCCTGACCACTTCAGTAAGAGGAGATAGAAACTCTCTCTGCTCTTGTGTCAACCTTATTCCTTGGTTCTTGGCAAAGTTACTCAGTATTTCGGCCCTTTTTAAAGCCCAGGATTTTCGGATCTCGTTGCCTACCTTGTTCTGCTTTCGCCTCGCCTCATCTTCTTTTTTCTACTTTGCACTAATTTCCTGATTCTTTTTTTCCCAGAGTCGCCCTAACTTTTGGACCTCCTTCTCAAATTGCCCAAATACCTCGAAGAATTCGGGATGCTGTTTCCTGGCTGTCCTTACCCATTCGTTTCCGAATTGGCGTCTGAGTTTTTTCGGAAAGTCGCCAGCGTACTGAAGAACTTCCCTTCCCCTGTCAGTGTATATCGAAAATCCCTCATCCTTCCCGCGCACTGCAAATATCAGGTCTAGGGCCGCAGAATCAAGAATCATCCAACTGTCGTTGGGCATTTTCCTGTAAAGTTTCTTTACGTACTCATTCATGCCCGGCAACTGGTTTTCTGTCCTGTTTGTTGGTGTAAGCATTGCGCGTATAAGTTTTGGTATGACTTTATCTGGAGTTTCACCGTCTCCGATAACAACCCTTGGAAATTCCGCTCCGGCAGATGAGACGTAAGAATAATAGGCAAGCGCCACATCCTTTATCTTGTATTTTGGATTTAGCTCTTTTACAAGGCCTATGTACTTCCTTTTTTCAGCCTGCTTTTCAGTCTTGAGCTGCTGCATTAGCTTAGAGTCCATAGATTACACTGCAGTTTGCCCGTATATATCTATTTTGTATGACTTTGTTTTAGAAGGAACAGAACTGCCTGTCAAGGAGGGCAAACAAGTAAGGCTATCTGATTTCCTTTTTAAGTATCGCAGCCATTATTGGCCAGGCGCTTTCAAGAGTCCTCTGACCATATGCCATCGAACAGTATGAGAGCGTGCTATTTTTTATAAGGAACTTTGCATTTGTGTCCATTAGAATCAGAATTTAAAAGAAAATGGGGCGTTTTGCAGCCCCCACAAAATTTATCTCCTGCCTCTCCTGTTCATCTTCGCGCGAGCGACATATCCGCCCTTGTCGATGAAGTACAGGTAGCCCTGCGCCCTTGAGATCTTCTCCGATCCGACCTTGCCCTTTCTGCCCCTAGAGTTGGTCTTCATCGGCGTCCTCCATACGTATCCGTCCTTTCCGAGGAAATACAGATACCCGTCTTCCCTGCTTATTTTTTCACGTCCTACTCTTTCTGCCATTATTTCACCCTTGCTTTACTCTCGAAGTATACATTTATATATTTAACGACGGAGATTCGACAACAAACTATATGTTTGACCTCGATTTTTTGCGCGATTTTCGCCATTTTTGGGGCTGTGCGAAGAACATATTAAAATGTTTGTTGAGGAATCTAATTGATTGCATGATCGAGATAAAGCTGTTCAAGGACGCTAAACTGAAAGGCTACACCCTGCTGGAAGGGTTCCCGGGCGCAGGGCTTGTGGGCCCGATGGCCAACAGCTACATCATAGAGAAGCTGCAGATGCAGTACATCGGCCACATAGAGAGCGACGCTTTCCCGCCGATAGCTGCGGTGCACGACGGCATGGCGATGTTCCCGGTCAGGATATACAAGGACGACAAGTACAGGCTCATCGTAATAATGTCGGAGTTCTCGATACCTGCAACGATGATATACGAGCTCTCCCAGGAGCTGCTGGCATTCATACGCAAGCAGGGAATAGAGAAGGTCGTCTCGATAGGCGGCATGCCGACGCTCAAGCCGATCAATGCGGCTTACGGAATTGCAACGACCAAAGAGCTAAACGATAAGATAAAGAGCGCGAAGATAAACATGATAAGCGAGGGAGTCGTTGCCGGAGTTAGCGCAATACTTCTTGCGAACGGCCCGGAATACAACATTCCGATAGTCGACCTCTTAGTGCAGGTTGACCCGACAATCATGGACCCAAAGTATGCGATAACCGCAATAACCAACCTCAAGAAGATAATCAACATCAATGTCAGCACCGACGAGCTGGAGAAGGAGGCGAAGGTGATCGAGGCAAAGGTTCGGGACATTATGAAGAAGGCGCGCGACTCTCATGAGAGCTACAAGAATGCTACCGAGGCTGCGGGCCCTTCGATGTACGCGTAAGCTGCAGGGGTTGCAGAGTCTGGTCTGGCTGGCAGAAAGCCACAGAAAAATGCGCAGGACTTAAGATCCTGTGGCCTAGCGCCTTCGAGAGTTCAAATCTCTCCCCCTGCACATAAAACTTCTCTTGTGTACTATATCCGGGCCCAGCTAGGGGCAAATTCTTGAACTCGCCTTTTGGAAGATTTAGAGTTTCTTGACGTTCTTTGCGCGAAGCCCTCTTTCTCCAGTCTCGACCTCGTATTCGACCAAATCTCCGACTGCAAGAGCCGCACCGCCAGCTACTGCTGTCTTGTGCACATACACGTCCTTCCCGTCATCGCCGGTTATGAAACCAAAACCGCGCGCAGCATCGAACATCTTTACTTTTCCATTCATTAGATTACCTTTCGTTCTTTTCTATTTGAAAGGTAGAGTTTATAATGTGCTACCACAGGGCGACATTGGAGCCCAAACCCGGCCCCCCTTGCACAAATCTGCAGAGAAGCTTGCACATCCAGACAGAGTCCATTTATTGCCCCTAAGCCGCTATGATATATGTGGCGATCAGTATCAAGGCTATTGCGCAGAGCTTGATTGCGATGTGCGTCCCTTTTATTTCTTCCTTTAGCAGCGCCGGGTACATGGCGCTGACTATGACTGCGAAGATCAGCAGGAAAAGCGGCTGTAGCGAAGAGAGGGCATTTACCAGCGCGATGGGGCCGGATACTGCGGCAAGTACGTAGAGCAGGTTGCCAAATGCCGTCATCCCCTCCTTGGTGACTAGGACGACCGTGCCCTTCCTGTTAGTAGTGAGCATGTTGACCACCCTTGCGCGGTTTTTTACCAGCAGCGGCAGCAGCACGATCCCATAGCCGAGCGTTACGTAGATGAATGCAGAGAGATAATCGGTGAACCCGAGCACATACTTGAGCATGACGACGGAGATCGCTGCGGTTAGGCTCGCGAGTATCATTATTGACATCGCCTTGCTCAGCCTGAGCCGATGCTTTATCTTTATGCCGAGAAGGAAGACCCCTATCACCATCAGGCCTATGCCAAGGTATGTCGAGGGCGTGAAGACCTCCCCCAGCACCGCGCCGGCTATTATTGCGATGAATGCGGTGTCTAGATACCAGACAGGTAGGACGCTTGATATCTCATCTAGCTTGGCGGCATCGTAGTAGAGGAATATCGAGACCGCCTCAAGTGCGCCGGCCAGAAGCGCTATTAGCAGGATGGTGGAGGGAATCTGCGCTATGCCATGGATCCCGAGCACTATGAAGGCAAGTATCACCTGTATGAAAAGGGAGAGCTCGTTTAGCGATGCGCTCCTGACGAGCTTGGTGAGCGCATATTTGTCCAAGATGTTGGTGAGCGCCCATATCGCAGCTACGACTATGGCGATTGTTTCCCAGAGGACCATAAGTAGATATCGAGGATATGGTTAATAATATATTTGGGACAAGATTATCTTGCGCCTCTGTAGCTCAGTGGTAGAGCGCGTGCATGGTAAGCACGAGGTCGCGAGTCCAATTCTCGCCGGAGGCTTTTTCGGTTTCTCGTACAAAAAACATTTAAAAGTTAAGGAGCAAGCCATATTTCATGGCTAGGAAAAACCCCAGTGCCACTGAAAAGATACTAAAGGAGAGCGAGATAATCTACGCCGGCAGGTACGCCCTTGTGAGCAATGCCCTTAGGGACAAGAAGAGCAGGCGAAAGAGGATTGCAAGGGCGCTCAACAAGGCATTAGGGCAGGCCAGGCGCGACTATAGGGTGGCTGACACATTTAGGCGAACGCTTGGGCGAGTGCTTCCAGAATTTGCAAGCAAAGCTAAGTAATTCGTAAATAAGGCTCAGATCCGGCTTGGGCGATGTTCGCATGTATTAGCGCTTGTGGTAGCTTCGCCTAAAGCCGGAGTGCCGATTGAAGCCTCCGCGGCCAGAGCCTCTGTGCCCTTCGCCTTCCCTGTGCCCTTCGCGGTCCCGATGGAAGTTGCCGCCTCCTTGCCTGTTGAATCGCCTTCCTCCGCCGCCGAAACCTCCCCTCCTTGGGCCCTCGAATCCGCGGCCCTCTTCGCGTATCGGCAGCTGCAGCGTCCTAAATGGCTCTAAATCCAGCTCGATCTTTGTCATCTTGACGTTTGCATAATCCTGAACGTCGGTCAGCTCCCTTCTGTGGTCTGGATCAATTAGCGTGAATGCCCTTCCTTCCTTGCCCATCCTTGCGGATCTTCCAATCCTGTGAACGTACACTGTCGGTTCCTCCGGGACTCCGAAGTTGATTACATCGGTCACGTTTGCAATGTCGAGCCCTCTTGCCGCGACATTGGTTGCGATCATGAACTGCGCGCCGTTCCTAAAGTGGCCCAGCGAACGCTCTCGCATCGCCTGGGTCAGGCCGCCGTGCAGAAGTATTGCGTTGTATTTTTGGTGGACAAGCACGCGATGTATCGTGTTTGCCTCGAACTTGGTCCTTGCAAATATTATCGCCTTCTTTGGCGCATACTCCTTTATGTATGCCAAAAGCGCGGAGAACTTGACTCTTGCAGGAACAATCGCATAGAGGTGCTGTATTGTTGCTACTGCGATATCCTCCTCCTGCCCCACTGTTATCTTCTCTGCAACGCCCTGTGTGTATCTTTCAGCCATCTTGGTTATCTCGTGCTGCATCGTGGCCGAGAAGAGCATCATCTGCCTGCTGTGAGGAGTCCTTGAAATTATGTAGTCCACATCCTCTGTGAAACCCATGTCGAGCATAATGTCCGCTTCGTCAAGCACTACGTACTTTATCTTGTGCAGTTCCAGCGCCCCTCTGCTCATCAGATCGATTATCCTGCCGGGCGTGCCGACCACTATGTTTGCGCCGCTCCTAATCGCTTGCACCTGCATGTTTATCGATGCGCCGCCGTATACCGTGGTCGTCCTTATATGTAGCGGTGAACCCACCTTCTCTGCGAATGTCGCCACCTGGAGCGCAAGCTCCCTTGTAGGGACTATGATCAATGCCTCTACGCTGCGCGGATGCTCCATCTGCTGAAATATAGGGATCATGAACGCCCCGGTCTTGCCTGTTCCGGTCTTTGCCCTGGCAATGACGTTCTTGTGTTGCAATACCTCAGGTATTGCCCTCTCCTGCACCTCTGTTGCCGTAACGAAACCTACACGCCTAAGCGATTCGATTAGTTCCGGCTTTAGATTCATCTCTGAAAATTGTGTCAACTAAACAACCACTAACCAAAGAAAAATTAGCCTTTCGACACTATGGAAATAGAGGAAAAACTAGACTTTTTCTCTTATAATATCATTAGGGACTCGTGGTATATAGACCTATCGTTTTCGCCGTTTGCAGACGCAAAGACCTGCATTTGACGCATCTTTTGGCGGCAAAAGCGCAATTTATTTAGCCACCCTCTGCGATGTTAAAAGCGGATTTGAATGGCTAGCACAGACCATGTCATCGAAGTCGCGAATTTGCGCAAGAGCTTCAAGTCGTATGAGAGCATGAGCGGCAAGAAGATATTCCTAGCATCGCTCAGAAGAAGGTACTTTACCAAGCATGCGCTCAACGGCGTGAGCTTTAGTGTAAAGAAGGGAGAGAGGGTGATGCTTTTGGGAGAGAATGGCAGTGGAAAGTCTACACTGATAAAGATAATGGTGGGCATACTGCATCCGGACAGTGGTGATGCAAGGGTTTTCGGCCTTACGCCGTGGGAGAACAGGATAAAGATTGCATGGGACTATGGCATGGTGAGTGGCGCGCACAACCAGATGTTTTGGAACCTGCCTGCGGTAGACACCTTTGAATACGTGAAGGGGCTCTACGAGATACCTGACAGGGAGTACAAAAAGAGGCTTGATTATTTCATTAGGATACTGAATCTTGAGGAAATCTACAAGAAGCAGGTGAGGCTTTTGTCCCTCGGAGAGAGGATGAAGTGCAATTTTGTTGCATCAGTGCTGCATCTTCCGAAAATAGTGTTTCTTGACGAAGCTACGGTTGGAATGGACCTCTCTTCGGTCATAAACTTGCGCGAAGCAGTGCTCGACATGCAAAGGACATACGGGATAACTTTCTTCATGACGACGCACATAGTCGATGAGATCAAGGCTCTCGGAGAGCATGTCATAATCATAGATAAGGGGAGGGTCGTTTTTGACGGCACAAAGAGCCAGCTCCAGCAGCTACTCGGCAGCAAGAAGCAGAGTGAGATACGCTTCGAGCAGGAGATGGTGGGTTTGAGGTTCGCAAAATATGGCAAGGTGATTGAGAGGGCCCCTGACCACCTGAAAATAGAGATAGACGCATCGAAACTCAAGAGCAAGGAAATAGTGAATCTACTCAACTCAGAGGGTGTTGTAGACTACAATGTATCAGAGCCGGATTTGGGGTATGTACTTGCCAGATTCTACAAGATGAAAAGGGAGAAGGGGTAGGCATGTCTTTCTTGCACGCACAACGGTATATCGAGTATTCCAAGGCACTACTGAAGAGACGCTTGGCATTCAAGATGGACCTTGCGATAATAACCTTCTTCCAGGTCATATCCCCACTGGTCATGCTGTTCGTCTGGACTGCAATTTATCTATCCTCTGGAGTGTCTACAATAAACCACTTCACGCTCTCGCAGATAATCACGTATTTCTTCATAGTGGCGATAATCTATGCGATAACCCCTGATATATCGTGGGGCGTGTTGGGCGATGTTAGGAACGGCAACGTATTTGCGATACTGACAAGGCCGCTGAGCTACGTTTGGACGCTGATAATCGGCAGCTTTGCAAACATAGCCTTCGACACGCTTGCATTCGCCCTGCCGATCATGATAATACTGATTTTTGCAGCACATATCTCCCTGCCAATTATTACATGGCTGCTCTTCATCGTTAGCATGCTGATTATGCTTGTCATAACTTTGATGTTTGAGTTCATGATGGGCTACCTGGCCTTTTTCATGATAGAGATATCTGGCCTGATTAGCATATACGGGTTCGTGAGCGGCTTCCTCGGGGGCTCTCTTGTGCCACTGAACCTTCTCCCGCAGAGCATCTCGTCAATTACAAGCGTTCTGCCATTTCAGTTCATGCTATACACCCCTGCAGCCATATTTACTGGCGCAATTGACGCCCAGCAGGCTGTAGGCAGCATAGAGTTCGGGATTTTGTGGGCGGTGGTGCTGCTAGGCTTGGATTTTGTGATATGGTATGCCGCAAAGAGGCATGTGGATGCGGTTGGTGTTTGAGTGATTGCTAAAATCAGAAGGGCGCTTTACTTGATTTACCTCACTCAGGTATACATGTGGAAGATACAGTTCGCATATAGATTACAGGCAATATTTTGGTCGGGTTCGTTTGCTTTCCAGGCATTTCTCAACTTTGTCTTCGTTGCAGTGATATACCAGGTATCGACCGGGATACCGGGCTGGAGCTACCCGCAGATGCTGGCACTGTCGGCGCTAACAATAATGATCGGCGGCATTGTCAGGTACTTTGTAGACATATACGATGTTAGCCAGAACCTGCTGAC
>JAGWHG010000003.1:15811-26958 GCA_028866975.1 Microcaldota archaeon
GGGATTTCGATACTTTCCTTGTCAAGCCGGTGCCTAACTATATACCATTCATGTCGACGTTTAATGGCTCCGCGACGGCGATAAGCAGCGTCGTCAGCGGATTGATAATCTTCGCTTACGCCGCATCGCAGATGAGCTTCTCAGCAGTGCAGTTTGCGGAATTTGCACTTGTGTTTACACTCGGGTCGGCCATAGCTGTACTCTTCACTTTGGTGTTCATAATGGTATCCTACAAGTTCTTTAGGAGCGCAGGATGGGTAAACTGGGCTTTTGACATTTTCCAACGAGTTGTCAGGTACCCGCTAAACATATATGGCGTCATAGGCTCGCTGATCTTCACTTTCCTAATACCGTTGGGCTTCGCCACATACTATCCTGCAGAATTGCTCAACGGCATGGTCGGCGCGTGGTGGATTGCGGGGATTGTTGTGTTCTCTTTGGTGTTGATTTATCTACTTGTGCGCGCTTTCAACTCTTCGTTTGATAGCTATTCGAGCGCAATGGGCTGATTAGAGCGAAGAACTTTTCCTAACAGGCATTACCTTTATTATTGGCGCCTCTCCTTCCTTGAACGGATTGGCGCGGTAGTACGCGTGCCTTTCCTGCAGCAGTTTGTATGCGTACTGGAACTCCTTGCCTTTCTCTAGTATCTCTGCGATGCCTTGGATAGAAACAGACTTCGGCTGCCTTTCGTATACATCGATCACAATGGCAAGCTTGTTGCTGTACTGTATGTTCTCGAGCTTCTTCGTGCCATAATCAGTAGCAAAGTAAATGTTCTTTCCATCAAATACGTGTATGACGGTAGTCACCTGCGGCCATCCTTTCTTCGAAACGGTTGCAACCCGAGCTTCCGGCCTGCTTTTGATGAATTTGGTCTCCTTCGCAGTGAATCTCACCATATTTTATCACCAATTTTCAGCTTTAGCTTTGAAGCCATGCCAGCCTTTAGCTCAAGCACGAATTTCGCCGGCTTGCTTGGGGCGTATTCTTCGCATGAAAAGATGCTTTTGCACGGCTGCATGTTTTTCTCGATTCCGACGACCTTGGCATTCGCATCTAGCCATATCGTATCTATCGCAAAGCGCATGTTTAGCATCCAGATCTTCCATTTTCTTTCGTATGGGAAGTCAAAGAGCATGCCTTGGTTAGGGCTTATCTTTTCCCGATACATCAGGCCGATTGCCTTCTTTGAGAAGCTGTCTGCAAGCAGCATGCTGAATTTCCTTCCCTTTATCGTCATGGGTTTGCTGCTGAACTTTGTGTGGTTGTAGAGGAATCTGGTCAGCATTTATTTCACTACCGCCTCGCTCTGTTCGTGCATGAACTGCTGCAAATAGAACCTGCTGCCTGTTCCCTTGCCGGTGAGGCCGCTTCCCTTCCAACCGACAAACGTGTGAAGGCCGACTATTGCGCCCGTCGTTGCGCTTGTCTCCCTGTTTACGTAGACAACTCCTGCCTGTATCTTGCTAAGGAACTCCTTTATCTCGCTCCTCTTGCCGCCATAGAAGCCTGCGGTCAGCCCGTACTCGACATCGTTGGCCTTCTGCAGGGCTTCGTCTAGCTTTTTGTATGTCATGAGGCAAAGGAATGGCACGAAGAGCTCTTCATGCACCAGTTTGTTAGTATGGTCCACTTCTGCAAGCGTTGGCTCGACATATGCGCCCTTCAGCCCGGTCTGCACGCTCTTTCCGCCGTAAATTATCTTGCCCGACCTGTTCGCCTCGTTGACTGCGTAGTTGTACTTGTCAAGCGCCTTATCGCTGATTAGCGGGCCGACATAGACCTCTTTTCTGAGCGGATCCCCGATCTTAAAGGACCTCATCTTTTCTACCAGCTTGCTGACGAATTCCTCCTTTACTAGCTGGTGCACATAGACGCGCGAGCACGCGCTGCATTTCTGCCCTGCAAACCCGAATGCTGCGCTTGCCACCCCTGCTGCAGCCTTGTCGAGGTCCGCGTCCTTGGAAACGATGACGGGGTTCTTGCCGCCCATCTCGACTACGAACACCTTCTGCTGCCCGATTGAATAGTTCTTCATTATCATGCTAAGCCCGATGGACTTTGAGCCTGTGTAGGCAATGCCTGAAACCTTCGGGTTGGTGACTAGCTCTTCGCCGACTTCGGATCCAGGGCCGGTGATGTAGTTGAAGACCCCTGCAGGAACTCCGGCTTCCTTGAATATCTCGTATATCTTGAGCCCGGTGAGCATCGCTGGGTTGTCTGTCGAAGAGGGCTTGAATACGACGGTGTTGCCGCTTAGAAGCGCGCCGCTGCTCATTCCTGTTGATATCGAGATCGGGAAGTTGAACGGCGCTATTACCCCAAACACGCCATAGGGCTTCATCGCGATCTTTACGTTCTCCTCCTGCCCCGGCGCCCCCTGAAAGCCAGCCGAGACCTTTGCGGTGCTTGCCGAATATCGTGTCTTTCTTGCAAAACCTTTGTTCTTTTCCAGATCTAGCGAGTAATAGTTTAGGAAGTCTATCGCCTCGTCGACCTCCCCGATCGATTCGTAGCGCGTCTTGCCGTTTTCTATACTGAGTATCGCAGATACGATGAACTTGTCGCGGGAAAATATCTGGGCAGCCTTCCTAAATATCCTTGCGCGTTCCTTGTAGTTTGTCTGGCTCCACTGATCAAATGCGGACAGGGCAGCGTTTATCCCCTGTATTGCGTTCTCCTTTGTGCCCCTTTGGAACTTGCCTATTAGCATGCTGCGGTCAATCGGCGAGTATTCTGCAATTTCTCCGCCAGAGAATGCCTGCTCGCCGCCTATGAAGATAGGATGCGTCTTTCCCAGAACATCTCTTTTGACTTTATCCACAGCAGAATCAAAGTGCTTGTCGAACTCTGCCTCGTTGCCGCTCTCGACGTATTTCTTGTAGGTAAATTCGTTTTTGAAATCCACAATTTGCGCCCAAACAAAATATAGACTTAAATACTTTTATATGTTCTACTTAGTGGAAGTTGCATGTTCCTATTCGACGTAGTTGCGAACAACTTGTGGATTATAATCGCAGCGCTTCTCGTCTTCGTGATGACGATTGCTGTCGGATTCTTGGAAGTCGGCGAGTTCGGGCAGAAGTATGACAGGGCACTGCTAAAGACCCTGATAATAACCGGCTCTGCGATCTTCTTCATGGCGATGCTCGGATTCAACGACGCCTTCGCGCCGACGATAAATGGAATAATCGGCAACCCGCTCTACACTGGCGCATTCCTTGGGGGCTTCGATCCCAATGTGGCCGGGATACTTAACGGGGTGTGGTGGTCGATGACCAGTTCGTACTTTGGCACCGGGCTAACCACTACTACCTACTTCCTCTTCGAGACCGCATTCGCTGCCGTGACTCTTGCGCTCGTTGGCTTGATAATCTTTAGGAAGGTCAGGATGACTGCGTTTTTCCTTTACTCCATCGTTTACTTTTTGCTCATCTGGGCGATACCGGCAGCTTGGATATGGAACCCGACAGGATGGCTTGCCAAGATGGGAATGGTCGACTTTGCGGGGGGCCTTGTCGTTCACGGCGCAGCTGGGGCTGCAGGCCTTGGAATAATGCTTAGGATCTGGCAGGAGGAGAGGAAGAAGGGATTAAAGCAGAGCCCGCAGGTAAAGACTAGCGTCAATAGCGGCTGGCTGACATTGGGACTTTTGTTCCTCTGGATAGGATGGTTTGGCTTCAACCCTGGCAGCGTACTTCAATTCAATGCAGAGGCCCTCGTGGTTGTAATAACCACATTCCTCGCTGCAGCAGCCGCGTGCGGATCGACATTGATATTCACAAAGCTGATGCTCAAGCGCAAGCCGCAGCTAATCGACGGCGTCAACGGGGTTGTCATGGGCCTGATAGTTATAACGCCACTTGCAGGCTTTGTCAGCATCGGCAGCGCGGCGATACTTGGGCTTTTAGGCGGGCCAATATTCGTCTACGGCGAGAAGATATTTGCTAGGCCCAAGTGGTTCACAGACCCGGCAGGATTGCTTGCCGGCCACACATTCGGCGGGATATTTGGAGTGCTCATGATCGCGCTCTTTGCACAGCAGGCGTTTGCGATAGGTTCTGGAGCCCCGACGCTGCCCAACGGGCTTTTCTTTGGAGGGGGCAGCGCTGCGCTCTCGCAACTTGGCGTTGAGGTGCTCGGAGTTGTTGCCGTGATGGTAACCGTGTTCATACTTTCCTATCTTACATGCCTTGGCATCGCCGCTCTTATGAACGGCAGGATAACTAGGAAGAACTACGATTCTGAGTAGTGCTCCGACGTAAAGTATTTATTGTTTCGTCAACAAGATAGTGGCGATGGCGACCGCTGCTGCACTTGAATCAGAGGCAACCATAGACCCGCAGAACATGAACCTAGAGAAGCTCGTAAGCGAGCCGACCTGGAAGGAGATACTGCTTGACCTTGCGCACAAGGAGAAGTTCGACCCTTGGAACATAGACATAGTTCAGGTAGTCGACAGGTACATCGATGCGATAAAGGGGATGAAGGTGATGGACCTTCGAATCCCAGCAAACATAATCTTGGCAGCTGCGATACTGCTGCGGCTCAAGAGCGAGATGCTGAGCCTGCAAGAGCAGGAGGCGCTCGAAGAGGATGCGACAGTTGAGGAGAGGCCTAGCGTTGTCGTTGACCCTCTGAGCATAAGGCTGCGACTGCCGCCTAGGAGGAGGATAACGCTGCCAGAGCTCATAACCGCCCTTGAGGAAGCAATGAAGCTCAAGGAAGTAAGGGAGAGCATCGCAAAGAACGATCCTGCGCCGATACCGATTAACATCAACCCGATTGACATAGAAGCCGAGATAGACAGGGTGTATGAGAAGGTCGTCGCAAACGCCGACAAGTCGAAGATGACCACATTCTCTGCCCTCTCTGGCGGCCTTGGTCTTGAGCAGGCGCTATTGGAGGTCTTCATACCGCTGCTTTTCCTTGCGCACAAGCGCAGGATCACGCTGATACAGGAGCGATTCTTCGATGACATAATAATCGCTCTGAACTAGTGATGGGATGGATGAAATTGACCACAAGAAGCTTGTAGAGGCTGCACTGTTCATGTCGCAGAATGCACTTGGAGTCAATGAACTCGTCGGGGCCACGGGAATAATGTCGCCTGGAAAGATACAGGAGATACTCAAAGAACTTGTCACAGAGTACGGCGGAAGGGACACTTCATTGCAGATCCTCGAAATCGGCGGCAAGTACATGTTCGCACTCAAAGAGCCCTATGCAACAAAGGTCAGCGGTCTTGCAGTTGGCCCTGATCTCAGCAGAGGCGCACTGAGAGTTCTTGCATACATCAGCAAGAACCCGAACCTGCTCCAGAGCTCTATCGTAAAGATATTCGGCTCGACCACCTACGAGTACATGAAGGAGCTCACAGAAAAGGAGTTCATCGAGACAAAGAAGATCGGCAGGAGCAAAAAGATTAGCACGACCCAGAAGTTCAAGGAGTACTTCAATGTCTAGTAGATTGGGTTGCTCTCCTCGACGCCGCTCTTGTGGTTGAGATAGAGCGCCGCGGTGAACAGGAACGATGAGAGCCTATTCATGTAAGTCGGCACATGTCCGTCTATTTTGTATTTCTTGGTGGCGCTGACTATCTTTCTCTCAGCCCTCCTTGCCACCGACCTTGCAACATGCAGGTGAACGGCCTCTTCTGTGCCATCGGGCAGCACGAACTTTGTAAGTTCTGGCATCTTATCGCCCATTGAGTTTATCTCTGATTCCAGCCTTTCGATTTGCGCCTCGCTTACCTTCGCCTTGCTGAAGTTTTCGCTGTCTGCCGCTGCGAGCAATGCGCCTATGGTGAATAGTTCGTTTTGTATGACCTTGAGCTGCTTTCTCATCTCGTCATCGCGGACGTAGAAGAGTGCTGCGCCGACCTGGCTGTTAAGCTCATCAACGTCTCCAATAGCATCGACAAGCACGTCGTCCTTTGGCAGCGCTGTCCCTCCCATTATCGAGGTTGTCCCCTTATCGCCCTTCCCTGTGTAATACTTTGTCATCACAACAGATGCTTATTTTGATTATTTATATTTATTTGATTCAATCTTAAAGAGCGGGCCTGTGGTCCAGTGGTAAGACGTTACCCTCACACGGTAAAGACCGGAGTTCAATTCTCCGCGGGCCCATTTGTTTTGGCGATCGATTGATGAAGGTCTTAATCCTAGTTAGGCATGGTCAGGCCGAGTCTAATGCGGGCATAATACTTAGCAGCAGCCTCAATCGCTACCCACTCACGCAGCATGGCGTCGAGCAGGCAAATGGCACTGCAAAGGAACTCAAAAAGGTGCAAAAAATCGATATGATAATGACCTCCTCCCCGCACTAAAGTGCGGGGTTTCCACCTAGAAGAATTTGGAGAGATGCGTTTGCATTGTATCAATCCTTTGGTATCTATCAATCGACTGGTTTTTCACATAGTTCTTTGTCGTCTCAAAATCGACATCTCCGACACTCCTGAAGAATGCGCCAGGACTGAACATGCGCCCCTTCGGATATCTCAATTTCATCTCAGGGTGCAAGTTGCCGAAATCGTAGCTGCTGGCGCCCTTCAGCAGCTGTTTTATTTTTGACGGCGACAATGTTGGTGGCGCAGAGACGATTGCATGCACATGTTCTGGCATCACTGTTATCTCGACAATTTCCATGCCGTGGTTCCATGCGACTATCCTTACAATAGTCTCGTAGTCGTATCTGTAGATCTCGTTCTGGAAAATCCTGTACCTGTACTTTGGAACCCACTGCACATGGTACAACAGCTGGTATTTTATATGCGCTCCGCTATTCAAATTCATAGTTTTCACTTCGGTTACTGAATATCGGCGCCGGTTATGACCCGGCGCACACGGTAACCAATCGAAAATTCTATCCTAATCCAGAAAAAGGTATCGTACCGAAGCCACACCCCACCCTAAAGGGTGCGGATTACTGAAGATTTACAAGCCCGATTCTGCGGGCAGTGCAGACAGCAGGCATAATAGCCAATGGCACAGGCATCAACCCTGCTGTCGATGAGAGGCTAAAGGAGCGCGAGATGGGCAGGCTAAACAATGTAAAATTTGATTCGCGTGAGATGATGCTGAAGGCGTTTTGGGACGAGGTGGAGTCGGATTATGCCGAGGGGCTCGAAAGCTGGGATTCGCTCAAGAAACGCATCAGCGGCTTTATGGGCGGACTTTCTGAGGGAAAAGTGTTTCTTGCCGTATCGCATCGCGATGTCATCGCGGCGGCGCTTGGGAGCGTTGATGCGCGATTTGATTCCGACATATCTGCTGATGTCCTCTCCATACCGACAGCATCCATCAGCGTTATAGACTTAGAAGCAAAGGAAATTCTCTCGATCGGATCTGATAAAATTCCTGCGCAGCTGTGGGGCTGAATCATCGGAATGTTTATTAGTGTTAACTTCATCTCATAAAGAGTTCATGCCCGAAGAAGAGAAGAAAAAATACAAGTTCCTATTTGTGACAGATGAGGCACTCTCCGCAGACCTCGCCTGGAAGGTCAAAGAAGAGGGGCACAGCGTCAAGTTCTTCTGCAAGAACCAGACCGAAAAAGATGTTGGAGACGGCTTCATAGAAAAAGTAGATGGATGGGAGCCCCACAAGGACTGGGCGGACATAATACTATTCGATGACATAGGGCACGGCAGCGCTGCAGACCAGCTCAGGAAGGAGGGGAAATTTGTAGTCGGCGGCTCGGCATATACAGACAAGCTCGAACTGGACAGAGGTTTTGGACAGGATGAACTTAAGGCTGCTGGGGTTGCCATACTTCCCGGATACATGTTCACCTCATTCGATAACGCCATAGAGTTCGTGAAGGCAAATCCTGACAGGTATGTAATAAAGCCGAGCGGAGCGGCGCAAGATGAAAAGGAGCTGCTTTTCGTCGGGCAGGAGGAGAATGGAAATGATGTTTTGCAGGTGCTAGTGCATTACAAAGAGGCGTGGTCGAAGAAAATAAAGGTGTTCATGCTGCAGAAAGTTGCGGAAGGGGTTGAAGTTGCGGCCGGGGCATTTTTCAATGGCAAGGAGTTCATCACCCCCATCAATACAAACTTTGAGCACAAGAAACTCTTTCCAAACGACATAGGGCCCAGTACAGGGGAGATGGGATGTTACGATGACAAGACAGAAGTCCTAACAGATAGTGGTTGGAAGTTTTTCAAGGATCTTGTACCAGAGGATCTGATATGCACACTAAACCCGTCAAATGAAAATATAGAATTCAATAGGCCCGAACAAATAGTCTCATTCAATCACCATAAGAAGCTCATTTCAATCCAAAATAGGGCATTGGACATTATGGTGACACCAGACCACAATATGTATGTTGAATCGCAGCAAGATTACAAGATGGGTAGAAATAATTTCAAGTCGGTTAAAGCCAGAGAACTAGAATTTCAGTCAAGGATAAAGCGAACTGGCATCTGGAAAGGAGAAAAACGGGAATTTTTCGAACTGCCATCGGTTATGGTAGGACATTATAGTGGAAGCGAAGTGATGCTGACCCAAAGCGGAGCCTTGAAACTTTCTATGGATTTGTGGCTGCCGTTTTTGGGCATTTGGCTTTCGGATGGATCTACATCACACCACCACAGCTATCGCATTGATATCGCACAGAAGAAGGAGGTTGCAACAGCGAAAATAGAAGCGCTACTTTCAAAACTCCCATTTAAATTCAAAAGGGCGAGTACAAGCTTCTATTGCGATAATAAACAACTTCATTCATATTTAAGTCAATTCGGACGCGCATATGAAAAACAGGTGCCTGAATTCATTAAATCTCTTGATCCGGAACAAATACAGCTGTTTCTAGAATGGTTCGCCCTTGGAGATGGAACATTAATGAAGAACAATTTCAGAATCTTCTATACTTCATCAAAGAAACTAGCTGACGATATTCAGGAACTGCTTTTCAAAATCGGGAGGGTAGGGGTAGTAAAGCAAAGACAAAGATCTGGGAGGGTGTGGATAAAGGACCACTATGCCGATGCATCGAGAATGCAGTACGAAGTCTTGGAGAGGGTTAAGAAACTACATTCTTGGATAGATAAACGCGACATAAAAACTGTTGACTATTCTGGCGTAGTCTATTGTGCCACTGTCAAGAACCACATAATGTACGTTAGGAGGAATGGGAAACCATACTGGTGTGGAAATACAACAATGTACTGGGCAAAGACAAATGCTATCTTCGAGAACACGCTGCTCAAAATGAAAGACAAAATAGCAGCTAGCGGCTACGTCGGATACATCGATATAAACTGTATAGCTAACAGCAGGGGCATATGGCCGCTCGAATTCACGTCTCGCTTCGGCTACCCGACTATAAGCATACAGATGGAGGGAATGACAAATGAGGTCGGGCAATTCCTTTATGACCTTGCCCATGGAAACAATGCGTTCTTAAAGACGAAGAAGGGTTACCAAGTAGGGGTAGTCGTCGCAATACCTCCGTTTCCTTTCGAGGATGCAAAGGCATTCAAGCGCTACTCCGAAGGGGCCACCATACTATTTAGAAAACAAAAGCCAGATGGCGTGCATATCGGCGAAGTAAAGAGGAATGGCGACGACTGGTATATAGCAGGGCAGTCCGGCTACGCACTGGTCATCACTGGCGCAGGCGCCACGATGGCAGATGCGATAAAAGAGGCCTATCAGAACGTCAAGAGTGTCATAATACCAGGGATGTTCTACCGCATAGACATCGGGCAGAAATGGGGCAGGGACAGCGACATGCTCCTGAGCTGGGGGTACCTCTAATTTTATATAGCGATGCTATTTCATATACTAAAGTATATATATCTTTATCACTATATACTTTTGTGGAGGGCATACTTGTTTCGCTAGACATAATGCTAGCGTTGCCGATCGCCTTCGCATCTATGACGCTTATCCTGGGCTGCTACCACGCCTACTCCGGACAGCTCGGACAGGTGGGGGTTGCGTCGTCCCAGCAGCTTGGGCTCTATGACAAATCGCAGCTTATGGCCCAGTCATTAAGCAATCTGCATCTAGATCCTGTGCAGAGTGTGTCTTTCGTAAAGAACTATTCCAATGCCAATCGCATAGACTCGGCCCTGCTGCCAATTGGCTACCTAAACGGCACCTCCTGCCTTGGCCTTGTCGCTTGCAGGATCGTAGAAGTGGAGGGCAATACATATCTGCTGGTGGTCAGAAATGAGAGCGCAGGCTAGCTTAGAATTCATACTTGTGCTCAGCGCAATAAGCGTGCTCTGCCTTGCAATGGTTGCCGCATACAATGGCAACGCCTCATCTCTCAAGCAATCATTTGGCAATGCGCTAAATACGAGCAACGTAGAGGCGCCGGCTGAGCCTGGAATTGCGCAAAAACCAGGGGTGTTTTTCTACGTTCCCCAGAATTCCACGACCTTGAAGGCGAACAAGATGCAAATTGCGGCGATGGGATGCCAGAACGGCACTATGACTGCGCATTTCATATCTCCAGAAGTGCTGTTCTCGCAAAATTCGCTAAAGATGTCAGAATCTGGCCTGAACATCGCAAGCCTATACTTCACTCCGCTATCCCAAGGATACAACCAAGTCGAGGTTTTGTACAATTCGACATGCGGCAACGATACAAAATCATACAGCTCAAACTTCACTACCTACTCTGCCATTTCTGGCGGGCAGGGAAACCCCGTCTCTGCCGACATAACAAATCGCAGCGAGTATTTCCTGTACAAGATTTTCTCGGGAGGCAACATATTTGGGATAAATGAATTCTCACACTGCACAGTTAGGGGAATGGGGGATCCGCTGCCGATAAGCGCTCAGTGCGGCGCGGACTCCTGGGGATATTCCGTATTCTCGGATTATTGCTATACTGAGAGCAATTACTATACCATGACCTACTGCATTGAGCCGGTAGGGACAAATTACAGCACCGCCTACATAAATCCGTCCAATTACAGCCTGAAATACTCGCTAGGCCTTGGCATATACTACGAAGGCCAGAGCTTGTCCTCAAACCTATCGGGCAACACCGCAAGCCCGTTGTTGATAGCAAATAGATCTGTCGGGTATTCCAAGGTTCTAAGCGCCACAGGAGTGGATTCGCCGCCCTATGCAAATTTCGTTGCCTTCAAAACCGATCAGATGTCGGTTAGCGGCCAA
>JAGWHG010000040.1 GCA_028866975.1 Microcaldota archaeon
GCGGTGATCGGAATCGGAGAGGCAACCGCAACGCAGACGTCCAATCGGGCGACGGTCGCAATCGAAAACACCCTTAAGAGTCCGCTGCTCGATGTAGACCTTAGCACCGCAAAGAAGGCGCTTGTCAATATCATCGGGGGCGAGGACCTAACGCTGCGCGAAGCAGAATCGATCTTCCAGGAAGTCGCAGGAAGGATGAACGATGAGGGGCTTATGAAGTGGGGAGCTAGGATAGACAACACGATGCACAAGAGCGCAGTCAAGGTCATGGTGGTCTTGGGCGGAGTCGAGTTCGCCGAGTACACCGAAACCGGGATAAAGAAGGGGATTGCGCAGCAAGAGGACATAGACCTCGACGAGATATTCGAAGTCGAGAGCAAGGGTAAGAAGTAGCCCTCTAAATACCTTATTTCCCAATTAGATTTGATGAGCATGAATTTCAATCCGCTCCCAGGCATCAAGAGCTTCTATGAGAACGCAAGGCACATACTCAACATCAGCTACAAGCCCAAGATGGAGCACTTCCAAAGGACGATGAAGATAGTGCTCTTCGGCACGCTTATTGTCGGCATACTGGGCTACCTGATCTCTTTGATAGTTACGCTCATTGTAGGTCACTGAATTGTGCTGGGCATGGAGATCGAGGTGGACCTGGCAAAGTCGGCGCAGGACAACGCAAACGACTATTTCTACAAGTCAAAGAGAGCCAAACGCAAGAAGGAGGGGGCAGAGCAGAGCGTTAGGGAGCTGGAAAAAAAGCTAGAAGATGCAGAGCAGAGGCTGCAGAAGATAGAAAAGAAGAAAATCAAGGTCATTGCAAAGAGAGAGTGGTATGAAAAGTTTCACTGGTTCTTTGCAAGCAACGCAATGCTTGCGGTAGGGGGCAGGGATGCAGCGCAGAATGAACTGATAAACTCAAGGCATTTTGAGGAGAAGGATCTCTTTTTCCATGCAGACATATTCGGCGCATCGGTAGTCGTGCTAAAGAACGGGATTGATGCTAGCAGGGAAGTTAAAGAGGAGGTTGCGCAATTTGCTGCCTGTTATTCAAGTGCTTGGAAAGAGGGGCAGACAACAGTCAATGTTTACTCATTGAAAAGAGAGCAGGTCACAAAATCCAAGAGCGGCGGATCGCTCGGCACTGGTGCATTCGCAATGTCGGGAGAGAGGGAGTGGTTCAAGAATGTCAAATTGGAACTTGTGGCATTTATTGCAGACGGAAGGCTCAATGTTGTTCCTGGCAAGACCGCAGAGGTTACCAAGGCGCAGGGGCTGCACATAACACTGGGCGATGCGAAGAAGTCAGATGCCGCAAAGCTCATCTCCAAAAGGCTTGGATACGACGACATTGATTATGTAATGCAGCAGTTCCCCACCGGGGGATTCAAGATTAAATAGGCTTTTATACATTTCAAGGGCATTAGTATTGGGTTCAATGAAGGTATACGTAATCAGCAGCGTGCCTTCCGGAGGGGAGGAGATAACTGATGTTCTTGACGATTCCAATGTGAGCGTCATCTCCAAGGAGGTGTCTGACGACATCGAAGACGTGCAGGCTGAGATAGAAAAGCATGTTGAGAACGGAAGATCGGACATGCTGATATACGTAACAGACGACGCCATTGGCGCCGGGATTGCGCTCAATAAGATGGAGGGCGTGCGCGCGGCAACCTGCAACAACTCGGAGGATGTTGCAGCGGCAAGGGCAAGCGGCGCAAATGTCATAATACTGCCAGAGGGCAAGGCAGACAAAGAGGACATAGCAAATGCCATAGCAAAGGGAGGCTCGGGATTCGGAAAGATCCTTCAAAAGCCAAGGCCGCAGCAGGCCAGAAGGCCAAGCAGGCCCCAAGAGAGGCAGCAGCAGTCGTATGAGCAGGAATACGATGATTACCAGCAGAAAAAGGAGAACGGAGCCCCGATCACGATAAACATAAAAATGCCAAAGCTCTTCGGCCCAAAGAAGGCAAAGGTCCAAAAAGAGGAACCTGAAGAGAGGGCGGCTCCGCCGATGGGAAAGCCGAGGAGCGGGCTGCTTGGCAAGATAAAGGACGAGCTCGGAATATTGGACTGATCGCAATGGAAGAACTGCTGTGCAGGACGATTACAAAGCTGGTGCTCCCAGCCGTGCGCGCATCGGTATCGGAAAAGCTGCACAAGGAGCACGGCTACACTCAGGAGAAGATTGCAGACAAGATAGGGATAGTCCAAGTCGGTGTCGGCAAGTACCTAAACGGAAAGTACTCGCAAGAGGTGCGCGACATAAAAGAGTACATAGACGAGAACGAACTCAGCGAGCCGATAATAAAGGGAATACTAGGCGGCTGCAGCCTAAAGGAGACTGAGAGGCAGATAGACATACTCTGCAATGACAGCAACCTCATCGACTTTGCGATGCGCTACATAGTAGCGCTCAACAGATGATGCTTATTGGTGTAAAAATGGAAGAGTTGGATCCTTTCAAAATAGCGCAGCAGCAGCTGGACAAGGCAGCTGAGATAATGAAGCTCGATAAGCAGGTGCTTGCGATGCTCCGAGAACCGATGCAGATAGTGACGGTGCAGGTTCCTTGCCGCATGCGCGACGGAACAACAAAGACGTTCACGGGCTTTAGGGTCCTATACAACAATGCGCGCGGGCCAGGAAAGGGGGGCATAAGGTTCCACCCAGAAGAGAACATCGACACGGTCAAGGCGCTCTCCGCATGGATGACATGGAAGTGCTCGCTTGCAAACATTCAGTTCGGAGGGGCGAAGGGCGGAATAATCTGCGATCCAAAGAAGCTCAACGAGCGCGAGCTCGAAAGCCTGTCTAGGAACTACATAAGGGCGATATCTAGGTTCATAGGCCCAGAGATCGACATACCAGCTCCGGATGTCTACACGACGCCGCAGATAATGGCGTGGATGATGGACGAGTACAGCAAGATAAAGGAGCACAACGTCTTCGGCGTGATAACCGGAAAGCCGCTCGAGGTGTGGGGATCTGAGGGCAGGAACGACTCGACGGCGATGGGCGCGATGTATATACTTAGGGAAGCAGCAAAACTCAAGAAGATAAATCTGAAGAAGGCGACAGTCGCAGTCCAGGGATTCGGCAATGCTGGCCACTTCGCATTCGAGCTCGCATCGAAGATGTTCGGCTGCAGGATCGTCGCCATAAGCGACTCTGAAGGTGGAGTGTATTCCGAGAAGGGACTCGACCTCGCCAAGCTTGAAGAAGCTAAGAAACGCACAGGGTCTGTGCAGGGATATAGCGGCGCAAAGAAGATAACAAATGAGGAGCTATTGGAGCTAAATGTCGACATACTGATACCTGCCGCAATCGAGAATCAGATCACCGGCAAGAACGGAGACAAGATAAAGGCAAAGATACTCCTAGAGCTTGCGAACGGGCCGGTCACGCCAGAAGCCGATGAAGCGCTTGCCAGGAAGGGCGTGTTTGACCTGCCAGACTTCCTAGTCAACTCAGGCGGGGTCATAGGATCGTACTTTGAGTGGATACAAAACCAGCAAGGATACTACTGGACGCGTGAGGAGTTCGACCAAAAGCTCGATGTAATTGTGACGAAGTCGTTTAAGGATGTGATGGCCACGCAAAAAGAGTACGCAGACAAGGGCAAGAAGATACAGCCCAGGATGGCTGCGTACATCATAGCAGTGGGGAGAGTCGCTGCTGCCATGAAAGCAAGGGGATGGTACTGAGGAGATTTGAGTGCTCAGCAAGTCAGACAGGATTGACATGTGGGAACTGCAGGAGAGGGTAGCTAGGCGCGTCGCAACTCTTGCAAACGACCACCTCTTCCCTTATCAAGCGCGTAGGGAGCTAAACACTATATCGGAAAAGCTAAGGCCGCACTTCTCAGAACTCGAAGAGCTAATCGAAATTAAGGCGGGCCTAGAGGAGGTCTCAAAGGACAGGAACGGCGTCCTAAGCAGAGAGCAGCGCGGAGAGGTGTTTGCTGCGGCATGCTGGATAGAGGATTTTATCACAGAACTCAAAATGAGGGAGTCTTCTACAACGCCAAAGTGAAGCTGCGTCACTTGAACAGCTTGAGCATTTTGTCTAAGGGCAGCGTGTTTATGACATCGCCCTTAGTGAGCCATCCTCGCCTTGCGGTGCCTATGCCGTAGCGCAACAGATTCATCTGGTCGACCCAGTGCGTATCCGAATCGATGCAAAACTTGAGGCCGTATTTCCTTGCCTTGATTATGTTCTCATCGTTTAGATCCAGACGATCCGGCTGCGAATTTATCTCCATCGCAACGCCCATGTCCTTTGCGACCTCGAAAACCTTGTCAAGATCGAGCTGTATCGGCTCGCGCTTGTTGATCAGCCTGCCTGTCGGGTGGCCGAGTATGCTTATGCGGTTTTCTTTCATCGCCTTGATTACCCTCTTTGTCATCTCCTCCTTGCCCATGTTCGTGTTTGCGTGGACTGACGCAAGGACATAGTCCATTTGGTCTAGCGTTTTCTTATCGAGGTCTAGTGAGCCGTCCTTTAGAATGTCTGTTTCTGCGCTCTTGAGTATCTTTATCTTGCCGTCGAGCTTGCCGTTCAGTTTATCGACGGTTTTGAAGAAATCTTGCATCTGCCGATCGTTTAGCCCTTTCTCGACGTAGAGGCTCTTGGTGTGGTTGGTTATCCCGATGTATTCGTATCCCTGCTTGATTGCTGCCGCGACGATGCCATCGAGCTTGTCGGTGACGCCGCCGAGGGGGTTTGCGTGCGTGTGCAGATCACCACGAATGTCGCTAAGCTCGACTAGTTTTGGCAGCTTGTGCTGCTGCGCAAGCTCTATCTCGCCCCTTGCTTCGCGCATCTCTGGCTCTATGTAATCTACGCCGAGGGCGTTGTATATGTCCTGCTCGGTCTTGCTTGCGATGTTCTTGCCCTTCTTATCCGACAGCTGGTATTCGTTGAGGCTATAGCCCTTGCGCACGGCAATTTGCCGCAGCTGCACGCCGTGGTCCTTGCTGCCGGTGAAGTATTGCAGTGCGGCGCCGAAGCTGCTCTTCTCGATTATCCTAAAGTCGCAGTTCAGCCCCACTTTTAGCACGACAGAGATCTTTGTAGGGCCCTTTGCGATTATGCTCTGCACCTCTCGCATCGCAGTTATTGTTTTTTCCACTTCCGATTGCTTTTCCGATATGACCAAGATGTCTAGGTCGCCGACGGTCTCGCGCATTCGCCTGGTTGATCCCGCCACGATTGCGTCTTCTACCGCCTTCGACTCTTTCAGCTGCGCCACTAGCGCCTCTGCGACCGGCAGTGCGGCCCCAAGCAGCATCCTGCCTCCGCTCTTCTCTAGGAATTCTATCCCCTTCTTTATTTCCTCCTCGCTCCTCTCGCCGAATCCCTCAAGGTCCCTTATTTTGTGCTTGTCTATGGCCTTCTTGAGGTCGGCGATATTCTTCACGCCCAAGGATTTGTAGAGCTTGAATGCCTTCTTTGCGCCCATGCTCTGGATCTTTGTAAGGGCGGTGAAGTCGAGGGGGTACTTTTTCTTGAGCTCTTGGTACTTTTTTATCTTGCCGGTCTTGACGTACTCGATTATGTGCGAGGCTATCGTCTTGCCGACTCCTGGGATCTCGCGAAGCGCCTCCTCCCCGCCCTTCCTAAACACATACTCAACGTCTTCTTGCATCGTATCCAAAGTCATTGCGGCCTTTCTGTACGCCCTGACTTCAAAAAAGCGGTCCTCCCCTTCCAAATCAAGCATGCTTGCGATTTCCTCTAGGATTTCGGCCAGCTTCTTGTTTGACATGATTAGCTAATGTAACAAAAAACTAAATATCGATTTATCAATTCCGATAGAGAGGTATTTTATTCCTTTTTGTCGATAAGTAAGTGGTCTTTGCATGGACGAAATGACTGGCGGCGCGAATTTCGATCTCAACGAAGCTGAGCTTTTCAAGCCGAGGATTGCAGTTGCCGGGGTCGGAGGCGGAGGAAACAACACGGTGCAGAGGCTC
>JAGWHG010000041.1 GCA_028866975.1 Microcaldota archaeon
TAATTGCTAGAATAGTGGGTTTGAGTAAAAGAGAGCCACGATGGAACTCTATCGATTTGATTTCTGTAAACTGTATAGCAAAATTTTTGCTATCTGATTTTAATGCATCATCAGGTTTCATTATTTCAAACTTGCTTAGTATTTCATATGTTTTATCAAATATAGTATTGCCGACTCCACGACCCCCTCTGGCAGCCGCACCTGGAAAAGCTATTTTGGCGCGATCAAATAAACTCATCAGATTAACTACAATTATTCTTTTTTGAGTAAATAAAAGTGCCATCGATGGTCCTCCAAAAGGTTGGCCGTGAGTAAACGAACAAATTGCTATGGTGCCGAGTACAGACTCGTCCGAATTATTTCCCACTAAGAAATATTTGCAGAAATATTTAATAAGTTTTCATTTGCCCTCTAAAATAAAATTACTTCAGGCACTATGCGTGTGCGCCCTTCATATTCTGTGTCACCTACAGTAAGTTTATTAGCACATTTGGTTCCAATTAATTTCGATTGAGATGAAGACAGTAAAAGTCGAAGTTAAGAGCGGACCAAGATCGCCTAGATGGGAACTTCTGGTCAGGATACCGTGGGCGATAGTCAGCGGGATTGTCCTTTGGGGTTTTAGCATAGTTGCAGGAATATGCTGGATTCTGCAGATACTTTCGATTCTCTTCACGGGAAACCGCAACGGCGTTCTCAACGGCGTGCTGAGAAGCTATGTATACTACACGACTAAGATGCATGCATATCTGGGCCTACTCACAGATGAGAGGAACCCGATACTCCCTGAGGATTAGCGCCACAAAGGAACGTTTCATTATTTTTTAAATTCCTCGCGCATCTTCATCTGTCTGCGCTTCTTATTGTAATTTATGGAGAATCTGTGCGTTTCGTCTCTTATCTTTCTTATTAGGAGCATCATCTTGCTGTTCTTGTCAAACTTTCTTGGGAATGCCTCATCAGGAAGATATATCTCCTCAAACTTCTTTGCCAGCCCAATTATTGGCAGGCTCAGCCCCAATGATCTGAGCGATTCCATTGCAGCGCCCAGCTGTTCTGCGCCGCCGTCGATAAGTATCAAGTCTGGCATCTGCGCCTTCTCTTCCAGCAGCCTCTTGTAGCGCCTAAGCACCGCCTCCCTCATGCTCGCAAAGTCGTTTTGCTCCCTAACCGTCCTCATCCTGAACTTTCTATAACCACTCCTGTCGGGCTTTCCATTGACAAATCGTACCATTCCTGAGACTATGTGCTCGTCTCCTGTGTTTGAGATGTCAAATGATTCTATTGCAAGCGGCAATGTCGGCAAGTTGAGAGCCTCCTTGAGGTCCAGCAGTGCGCTGTCATATTCCATGTTTGCTGCGATGTTCTCCTCAGCCAAATTGAGCAGCTCCACCTTCTCCCCCTTTTCCGGGATGACAAGGCTCACGCGCCCGTTTCTGTGGGTCTCGAAGTAGGTTTCAAGCGACCTTCTCTCCGCATCATCTGCCCAACAGCTGTTTCTAAGGATTATCTCCCTGGGTATTTGGTTTGTAGAATAAAATGCCTTTAGGAACTCCTGCTCAAAATTCTCCTGCATATCGACCTTGAAGTCCTTCTTCCCCAAAAGGACGCCCTTTCTTATGCCCATCTGTACGACCATCATCTTCTCACCGACTTTTTTGAATGCTATTACATCCTGGTCGTAGTCTCTCTCATTGTCTACTATCTGCTTTCTTGAGAGCAGCTCTATGCTGGAGAGCTGGTTTCTGCACTCAAGAGCGCGTTCGTACCTCTTATCATCCGACGCCTCCTTCATCTGCTTTTTGAGCATGTCAACGGTCTCCCTGCTGTTCCCTTTCAGGAAATGCCGTGCTGCTTCCACCTGCGTGCCGTACTCCTCTGCCGTGACATTACCGATGCACGGCGCAGTGCAGATTCCGATGTGATAGTTTAGGCATGCCCTGTTCGGAAGAGTCGTGCAGGTCCTTATCTTGAAAATGTTGACAACCAGCTTTTGCAGCTCGCGTCTTCTCATCCCGTCGGTATAGGGTCCGAATGATTCGAGTTTCTGCCCTGTCTTTCTGCTCGTTAAGATTCGCGGGAACTCATCTTTCGTTAGGGCTATGTATGCGAAGGTCTTCGCGTCCTTTAGCATGATGTTGTACTTGGGGGAGTGCTGCTTGATCATCTTGTTCTCGAGCAGCAGCGCCTCAACCTCGCTTCTGACCACTATCCAGTCAATCTTTCGTATGTGCAAAACCAGTTGCCTGGTCTTTACTGCAAGCTGGTCGTTGTTTGAAAAGTAGCTGTGCACCCGATTTCTTAGGTTCTTTGCCTTGCCGCAATAGAGGATCGTATCGTTTTCATCCCGAAACAGATACACGCCTGGATTGGTTGGGACTAGGTTTGCCTTGAAATCTGATGCTGTTCGTATCTCCATCATGCCTTTACCTTCCCACCATCTGCTTGAGGAAATTCCCCGTATATGACTTCTTTACATTGGCAATTTCCTCTGGCGTCCCGGCCCCCACAACTTCTCCCCCTGCCATGCCTCCTTCCGGCCCCAGATCAAGTAGGTAGTCGCAGCACTTCACAACGTCCAAGTTGTGTTCTATGACAAATACGCTGTTCCCCTTGTCGACCAGTCCGTTTAGCACTGCAATCAGCCTCTTTGTATCGTCAAAATGCAGCCCTGTGGTCGGTTCATCTAAAACATACACAACGTGCCCCATCTTGTTCTTGCTTAGCTCCCTTGCGATCTTGATCCTCTGGCTCTCGCCTCCAGAGAGCGTAGTTGCGCTCTGACCGAGCTTTACGTATCCTAGTCCAACATCTACCAGAGTCTTTAATTTCTTTGCGATGTATGGATAGTTCTCAAAGAAGACGCTTGCCTCCTCGACCTCCATGTCCAGTATGTCCATAATGTTTTTTCCCTTAAAGAGAATGCTTAGCGTCTCCTTGTTGTACCTCCTGCCATGGCACTCGCTGCACTCAACATAGACATCTGGGAGGAAGTTCATCTCGATCTTGAGGACTCCGTCCCCCTGGCAGGTCTCGCACCTGCCGCCCTTCACGTTGAATGAGAACCTGCCCTCCTTGAATCCCTTCACCTGCGCATCCCTAGTTGCCGCAAAGAGCCGCCTTATCTCGTCAAATAGCTTGGTGTATGTCGCAGGGTTGCTTCTGGGCGTGCGGCCTATCGGGTCCTGGTCTATCACAATCACATTTCTGACAGTCTTTGGAACCTCAAATGAGGAATGCCTTCCAATCACGTCTGCCTGCTCTCCAAACTGCTTTTTTAGCAGCGGCACAATCGTCTGGTTCATAAGCGTGCTCTTGCCGGACCCAGACACGCCTGTTATCCCGCACAGGACTCCAAGCGGCAGCCTTGCAGTTATCTTTTTTAGGTTGTTCTCCTGCGCGCCGCTTATCGTTATGTAGTCCTGCGGCTTCCTGCGCTCTTTAGGCGTTTCGATCTTCAGCTCCCCTGAAAGGTACTTTCCAGTCAGGCTCTTCTTGCTCGCTTCTATCTCCTTTGGGGTCCCCTGTGCCGTTATGTGTCCACCATGGACTCCTGCGCCAGGTCCGATGTCGACCACATGGTCTGCTGCAACGATTGTGTCATAGTCGTGCTCGACGACTATTAGTGTGTTGCCAAGGTCTCGCAGCTTGTGCAGGGTCGCTATCAGCTTTTGGTTGTCCCGCTGGTGCAACCCGATGCTCGGTTCGTCTAGGATGTAGAGCACGCCCATAAGGTTGCTTCCTATCTGCGTTGCGAGCCGAATCCTCTGCGCCTCCCCTCCAGAAAGTGTCCTTGCGCTTCTTGAGAGCGTTAGATATCCAAGCCCTACGTTCTTTAGAAAGCCTAGCCTCTCGTTTATCTCCTTTAGCACCTGCTTTGCAATCGCCATCTCCTTTTCCGCAAGCTTCGATGGCAGGGCTGCAAAGAAATCTACGGCATCTTCAATGCTCAGATCCGTTGCATCTATTATGCTCTTACCCTCGATCTTGACCGCAAGGACAGTGTCCTTCAGCCTCTTGCCATTGCAGGTCTTGCAGGGCTCGCCTTTCATGTACTTTTCTATCTCCTCCTTTCTCCACTCGCTCTTGGTGTCATGATAGAGCCTCATCGTCTGCGGTATCACCCCCTCAAATCCCTTGCCGCGCCTGGCCCATTTCTTCCCAAGCCATCCGCTCTCCTCCTCCTTTTCACCGTAGAGCAGTATGTCTAGCTGTTTTTTTGTGAGGTCCTTTATCGGCGTCCAGACATCAAAATTGTGCCTCTTTCCTGCAACTGCGATCTGCTGTGCTCTCCAGCTCAGCTCCATCCTCCCATAGACCTCAATTGCGCCATCCATTACCGACTTGTCCTGATCTGGTATCAAAAGGTCAGGCGAGATGACTATTATCTCCCCAAGCCCATGGCATGTCGGGCACGCCCCGAACGGGCTGTTAAACGAGAACATCCTGGGCTCTAGGCTCTCAAAGACTATCTCGGGGTGATTGGGGCATGCCCCGAATGTGCTAAATTGCACTTCCTCTGAGAACCTCTCAATCTCGTTCTTCTTGTCCTTGTCCCCCTTCCTCTCAATTATCACCATGTTCCCCTTGCCGACAAGCAGGGCCTGCTCAACAGCCTCGGAGATCCGTGACCTTTCCTCCTCATCTATCTTAACGGTGTCTATTACCGCCTCTATCCAGTGCTTTTCGTACCTTGCCATCTTCACCTCGTCTCGCACAGCCTCCATCGGGTAGATCTTTTGGTCAATTCTCACCTTTGTGAATCCCTGCTTTCTCAGGTCATCTATCGCCTCCTCATGGGTTCCTTTCATCCCCCTAATTACTGGCGCAAGGAACACTGTGGTCCTGCCCTTTGCCTCCATTATCAGGCTTGTTATGTTCTCTGCGCTCTGCGGCTTAATCGAGCTGTTGCACTTGGGGCAGTAGTGCGTTCCGACCCTGGCATACAGAAGCCTTAGGTAATCGTAAATCTCAGTCACCGTGCCAACGGTGGACCTCGGGTTCTTGCTGGTGGTCTTTTGCTCTATGCTAATTGCTGGCGAGAGTCCGTCTATGCTATCGACATCTGGCTTGTCCATGAGCCCTAGGAACTGCCTTGCATACGCAGATAGGCTCTCAACGTATCGCCTCTGCCCCTCTGCGTAGATCGTATCGAACGCGAGCGTCGACTTTCCTGACCCCGATAGTCCTGTTATCACTATGAACTTGTTTCGCGGCAGCTCAACGTCGATGTTCTTTAGGTTGTGCTCGCGTGCGCCCTTTACGAATATGCTATCTCTCATTTTTTCTCCCTCTCTGCCATCCTTTTCATGTCCTCAATCTGATCTCGCATCTCTATTGCCTTCTCGAATTCCATGTGCTCGGCGAATTTTCTCATCTGCGCCTCCATCTCTATTAGCTGCCTTTGCACATCAACCTTGCCTAGGTGCTTTATGCCCTTGATGGTGGTCTTCTTCTGCTCGATCTTCTTGATTATCGTCTTTGGGGTTATTTTGTACTTCTTGTTGTATTCCATCTGTTTTTCCCTCCTCTGCTGCGTTATCTCAACTGCGTTCTTTATTGAATCTGTCATTTTGTCAGCGAACAGAACCACCCTTCCATCAACGTTCCTAGCCGCCCTGCCGATTGTCTGTATCAGGCTGCGAGTGTCTCGCAAGAACCCCTCCTTGTCAGCATCGAGTATGAAGATTGTCCCAACTTCCGGGATGTCAAGACCCTCCCTTAGAAGGTTTATCCCGACCAAGATGTCAAACTCGTTTGCCCTCAGCTGCCTGATCAGCTCTATCCGATCAAGGCTAGCTATCTCGCTGTGCAAGTACCTGACCTTAAAGCCCTCCTTT